>JBHPHU010000021.1:0-17784 GCA_042571405.1 Candidatus Omnitrophota bacterium
TGACTTTATCAACTAATACCTTGGGCAAATCTCTTTGTAATTTCTTAACAATCTTTATATTTTCCAGCCTAAGCTTCTCCTGAACTAAAACCAGGCATTGTTCTAATATAGAATTTATATCTTCGGGGTTTAATGACACTTTTGCCATTTTAGAAAAATCAACAAGTGCGCTTATGATATTAATGGCTCTTTTCATGCTAAGCTTCATTGAATCAATCACTTCAAAAACATCTTTTTTTT
This sequence comes from Candidatus Omnitrophota bacterium, assembly GCA_042571405.1. Lineage (GTDB taxonomy): Bacteria > Omnitrophota > Gorgyraeia > Gorgyraeales > Gorgyraeaceae > Gorgyraea. The sequence continues at coordinate 241 of JBHPHU010000021.1, forward strand.
TCCGAAGATATTGCGTCCTCTAAGTAACCGATTCCCTGTAATGTTATTTGTATCGGATTTCTTATTTCATGAGCTACACCGCTTGCCAGACGGCCTACAACACTTAGCTTCTCAGCCTGGATAAGTTGGGTTTGAGTATCTTTCAGTGTTTCCTGTATCCTTTTGCGTTCGATAGCATAGCGTATAGAACGCACCAGAGAATTGCCATCTGCCTGCCCCTTGTTTAAATAATCCTGTGCTCCTTCTCGAACAGCCCTGACTGCTAAAGTCTCATCATCAACACCAGTCAATATAACAATAGGGAGCTTTGGAACCTGTGTACGGATTTTAAGAAAAGTATCAAATCCATGACTATCCGGTAATATAAGGTCCAATAAAACCACGTCAAAGGATCGTTTACTGCAACAGTTTAGCGCTTCGCTAAGATGCGTAACATGCACCACCTCAAATTTAATAGTATGTGCTTCTTTTAATTCCTCCTGCAACAATTGAGCCTGAGTGGGACTATCTTCAACTAATAGGATTCTGGTGGGTTTGTCATCCATGTGATATTTTTTCTGATCTTAATTTTGTTATGAGGATTTACTATCTTTTTCATTCTCTTCCAACTTAAATCCACCTATTACTAATTTAAGATTTTGAGATAATTCATTGAGCTTGGCTATGGAAGAGGTTGCCTGTTTAGTAGAAGAAACAAACTGCTTTGTTACTGAATCTATATTCTGCATAGCCCGCACGACTTGATTAGATGCGGTTTTCTGCTGTTGAGTGGCCAATGATATCTCCTTGGCGACTCTTGTTGTATCTTTTACCATATCCAATCCTGCAGCTACCCATTTCGTAGAATTCTCTATCTCCATAATCGTTGAGTTTGTCTCCCCTTGTATCTCAGTAATCAACTGTCGTATTTCATTTGTTGATTCAGAAGACCTTTCAGCAAGCTTTCTTACCTCTTGAGCTACCACTGCAAATCCCTTGCCTGCTTCTCCAGCTCTGGCTGCCTCAATAGCCGCATTCAGAGCAAGCAAATTTGTCTGCTCTGCTATATTATCAATAAGCTTAGTAATGCTGCCTATAGATTGGGATCTCTCTCCTAAAATAAGGATTTTCTTAGCTGTCTGGTCTACTCTGGTATTTATCTCCTGCATTCCGAAAAGAGTCTTTTCCGCTATCTTTGCTACATTTTCAGCATTCTCAGCAATCTGAGAAGCACTCGTAGCAAGCTCTTTAATTGTGACTGAAACCTCGCTTACTGCCGTAGACTGCTCAGCTGCACCTGAAACTTGTTGTTCTGCGCTCGCATTAATCTGCGAAGCTGATGAAGTAATCTGAAAACCTGCATCACGGATCTGCGTTATCACAGTGCGCAAGCTTCCTATTAGTCCATTAAATGCTCCTGCCAACTCCCCAATTTCGTCATTTGTATCAATACTAACTTCTCTCGTTAAGTCTCCTGTACCCATAACATTAGCTCTTTGTTGTAGTTTTGCTATGGGATTTGTAATAGACCGGGCTACAATAATAATACTTAAACCGATAAAAAATAATGCCATTAAAGCCATTGCCAGGATCAAAGCTATTAAAACACCCTTTCCAATCCCTTGAATGCTCTGCTTGGTTTCAATAATAGAACTATTTTGAATATCATTCAATTTCGTCATCGCTTCTTCTTGGGAACGATTCAGAGAAGCTCTTGCGCCTTCTATAACATCAGAAGCCCCTTTTACTGTTTCCGCAGTCCTTGCATCCATCTCTTTTCTCATCTCTTCGCCATAAGCTTTAAGCTCTCTAGGCAGATCTATCTTCAATCCATCTATTTTCTTAGATAGGTTATCTTCTAAAATAAGAGTCCTATCCCGCGCCTGTGTCTGAATTTCTATTACTTGAGCTATACTTTTTTCAAACAATCCGCCTAATATTGCGGAAGAAATAATTTTTTCTTGTTCTCCGTCAGACTTCATCTTCAAATCCATAAGCCGCATCTGTTCCTTCAACACCCTTACGATACGACTAATATCCTCATGAACCTTATTATAAATTTCCTCATTGGCGCTTGCAATTTTTGACTTAACTTCTTCCTGTAATAACATAATCTGTGACCTAACTTCATCCACAGAAACCGCATCTTCCTGATTCAAACCAGAACCTAAAGAAGCTACTATCCGAATAGTATTATCATCTATCTCTTCTTGAAATCCCATAGTCAGACTATTCATTCTTTGCTTAAAATTACTCAGCTCTTCCTCAACCTTATTAAAACCATCTAAGCTGGTTTGGATCAATGCCTCTACGCGAAAATTAGCTACTTGGCCTAAAACTTCTTGGGATTTAACTGACTCTTTGATTATTCCCCCTATAGAATTTGATGCTACGATCAGCGTAGAATCAAAGCCTTCTCCCATGGTTTCTTCAAGATCATCTACGGAGACACCAACATCTTCTCCTACCTCGGTAATCATTTTCTGAGCATAACTATGAAATTTATCCTGACTTTTCTGTGCAATATTTTTTATCTCATCCAAAGCCACTAAACCACTGGTTTCTCGTACTCCCTGTTCAGCTATTTTTTGGAAATCCGTGAATAGGCTCTCAACATTAGTAAAAACATTCTCAAAAGCCGCTATCATGCGTTCACTAATCGTACTCTCTAATTTTTCGCTAGAGACCATAGCTGACATAATTGATCCTAGGCCAGAACTCACAATTACTAAGATAATGAGCCCCAATATCTTATGAAAAAGACGCAAGCGAAATCTTTCTGCTTTTTTTAATTTATTTTTCTCCATATTATTCAATATACCCGGTATCTATTAAATCGCTTAATTTTGCTTTTACACTACCTCCTAAAATTCCCAACTTCATAATAATTTCCATAATCTCTTCTACTTCTCTAATAGAAGGATATAAATTTTTAAAAATTACCCTATCCTTTGGCTTGGTTAGTGCCTGTTGTACCACATCAATATTAATATGAAATATATCTTTTTGTGTTAAGGCTGTCTGCCTGCCTCCGGAAGTATTCTTGTCTTCCTCGATGAACTCTGCTGATCTAACTACACTTGTAAGCCATTCTTTAAGCACTGCCTGATGCAATTTTTTATTTTTTGGATTTATAATAAGGACGCTGCCAAGATGATCAGGAAAAATGTCTCTGCTAAGAATAGTTCTCCCTGCTATATCTTCCCTCTCTGCCAAAACACCATAAGGTTCAGGTAAACAAAAGCCATAAACTCTTTCCTCTTTCAAAAGAGCTACTGACCTATTTAATGGAATCAGCAGAGACCTTACATCGTATCCTAAATCCAGCCCTTTTTCCTTAAGAAAACGATGGAACAGTACTAGCTGCATTGTATCACTGCCTGAACCACCAATTATTTTCCCTTTAAGATCTTCTGGATCATCGCTGTTAAGCACTAACGCACTGCCATTTCTGTTAACAGCAAGAACAATTTTTAGAGGAATACCTTCATAAGCCATGATCAAGGCTTTTGGTAACGTAATAGCCGCGGCATCCACTGCTCCAGTACGAAATGCCGCTTCTAATGCTGTCCAAGATGTATATATATCCAACTTTACCTCTACGTTAGGTAGGGGTTTTGCTGTTTCTTTCTGAGACACAACCAAAGGTAAATGCTCTATTATAGGAAGAACGCCTACTCTGATAACAGTCTTTGTATTGCCAAAGCAAGGAAAAACCCATAAAATAAAAAAGACCCCCAGTATCAAGATTTTTATTACTTCTCTTTTTTTCTTACATCCTATTTGCCGGATACTATTAATAGTATTTTTTTGTTCCATATTTAGAATTTCTCTTTCCATTCTACAGGATTATCTCTTCTAGTTCTGGCTACTTGTTCTCCGGAGATCTCATCTATTACTTTCAATACTTCCCACTCGTTTTTCATATCAGACGCATTCTTCCCTTCTAGTATTAAGGTAGAAGTCATTGCTTGATGATCCCAGTCTCGCCAATACTCTTTATCTTTTAGTAGAGTAAATTCATGGCCTTCTAAGGCTTTAATTATTTTCTTAGAATCAAAAGTACCTGTGCGCTTCACTGCATCAGCATATTGATTAATAGCAACCCACACAGCAGCAGCAGCATCACCAGGAGGACTACCGTATCTTGCCGTGAATTTTTCTACAAATTCTTTAGAGCCACTGTATTTATCCTGCAATTCCCAGTACCAAGGATTCGTACCTATAACCCCTCCAATAGCATCGGGACCAGCGCCTTTTGCCATGTGTAACTCAATAAGAGGAACCACTATTTTCATGTCTTTTTTTAACCCCATGGCTGTAGCCTGTTTTAAAGAATTAATCATATCTTTACCGAAATGAACCAATACAAGGACATCAGGCTTCTCGGATTTGGCTTTTAAAAGATACTCAATATAACTTCTCTCTCCTAAAGGAGATAACTCTGCTCCCACCGTCTTGCATCCAGCAGCTTCTAATACATCACGAAAAGACTTTTCTGTTGTATGACCCCATGTATAATCTGCAGTAATATAATAGTAAGTTGCATCACGACCGAACTTATCTAGCAAATAATTGGCTGCAGCATGAGCAGACATCCACGCATTATGATACCACCTGAATATATATCTATTAAGCTTTTGTTCAGTACTGGCACCAGTTGCAGGATCAATACCAAATCCTGTTGTTGCATTAGAATGCGACAAGCCTACCATAAAAATTTTCTCATATCTTCTGGCCACTGCTCCTTGAGCGATTGCTACAGCGCTACTGGATCCACCAGTAACCATTACAGCATTTTCTTTACCATACAACTCTTCTGCGTTCTTGGAAGCGACTTGGGCATTAGTTTCGGTGTCTTTCACAGAATAAACAATATGTTTGCCTAATAATCCGCCTCTATTATTGATTTCATCTACCGCAAGCTTAGCACTTCGGAGTTCATCTGCTCCCTGATCAGAATAAGCACCTGTCAAAGGAACATTAAAACCAAATAACACAGTATCGTCTTCCTGAGTATAAGCTTGAAAAACAATGCCGACTAGCAATAGCAGGCCAAAACTAATAACTATTATCCAATTTTTCATATTTCCTCCTATGGAAATCAGATTGCAAGTTCCATTAAATAGAAAGCTTACCATAACATCAATAGAAGTCAATAGCTACGGAATCTTTTCATTGGACAAGTTATCTTTTATATGATGCTCTTGCTAAATTTCTCTTACAAGCCATAAGCAATACATCACAGCTCATCCCCTCTGAACATTCTATTGTCTCTTCTTTGGATCTTACCTCGAGAAGTTTTATGGTATTTTTATATTCTCTTTTTGCATTTTCTATTTCTCCTAAATACAGATAAATATTTGCCATATTAAAATAAGAGAGAATAAAATTTTGATCGACATAGACTGTCTTTTTAAACTCATCTATGGCCCTCTGAAAATCTCCGATCTTAATATTTAATACGCCCATTAAAAAATACGCTTCTTTAAAAAGATTATCAACTGTTATTATATTCTCAAGTGTCTTTATAGCTTCTTTGTATTTAGCCTGATTAGCAAGTATGGTTGCTTTAGAAAAATATGCATGTATAAAACTGCTATCCCGATCAATGATACTATTAAAAATATCTAATGCTTCTTCGTATTTTTTATGCTCAAGAAAACACAGGCCTTCTTTATGTAAATCCTGCAGTTCTTTTGAAAAAGGGCTTACTTTTTGAATATGTTCTTTTTCTATTTTAATATTAATGACTCTGGTTATAACAGGAATTTGAGAAAATGGCTTTTCTTCTACTTTAACCGGTACCGGCATAAGTTGTTTTTTATAAACAAAAGTGGATGGAAACTCTATGTGTTCATACTTATCAGATATCTGCCATAAGGTTTCAGAATGCCCAATAAAAAGATACCCTCCGTCGGTTAACAAATTGTAAAATTTTTCAATTACTTTTTTAACTGTCTCAATCGTAAAGTATATAGTTACATTACGACAAAGTATTAAATCTAACTCTTGCGCAAATATATGATCAAAGGCATCATTTTTTAAATTATGCTCATGAAATACCACCATTTTCTTTACTCTGTCTTTTAATAAATATCCACTTTCATTTTTTATGAAATACTTATCGAGCAATATTTTCGGAATATTTCTTAAAGCCTTATTGCGATATATCGCCTTTTTTGCCTTTTCTAAATATATTCTATTTATATCCGTTCCTAAAATCGAGATTTCCCAATTATCTATATCTCCTATCTCCTCAAGCAACATTATAGCTAAAGAATAAGGCTCTTCCCCTGTTGCGCACCCTGCTGACAATATTCGTAAACTCGAATTATTTGTTTTCCGAGATATATCTTTTGTCTTTTTCCTGATTATTTCAGGCAACACATGTTTTCTTAAAACTTCGAAATGGGTTTCATTCCGGAAAAAACATGTCTCCGGTACAGTCAATTGCTGAATTAATTCTTTCAATTCCAACTTACGATTTGATCGAATTTTTAAAAATTCATAATACTCCCTAAATGTGCCGAATCTGTTATATCTTATTCTTTCTATTACACTTGACCTTATTTCATTTAAGTTGTTTTCATCTAAAGCAAAGCCACTCTCTTCTGTTATGGCTTCCCGCATCAAATTAAGTTCATCATCAGTAATTGATATATATGCGTTTGGGGTCATAAATTACATTATTGGTTACTTGAATCTGGAATTCTGCGATTCGCTTTAACAAGTTCTCCGATATTTTTAGAAGTCAACAATTCCTTAACATCCAGAAATACTATCACTCTTTCTTTGACCCTTGAAATACCCTGTATATATTTAGCGCTGATCTGTGGCGTTACTATCTGGGGAGGAGGCTCTATGAATTCACTTGAAACAGAAATAATCTCTAATACAACATCCACGATAAGACCAACTACTATATCTTTAACTTTAACTATAAGAATTCGAGACTTTTCGGAATGGCTTGCAGTCTCGATCCCTAATCTTTTTCTCAGATCTATTACTGCTACAATATGCTTTCTTAAATTAATTACCCCTTCAATAAAACCTAAGGACTGCGGCAAAGAATGAATTTTAGGAAGTTTCAATATCTCCCTGACATCATCGACATCTATGCCAAATTCTTCGTCTTTTAAAGTAAAAATTATAAATTGCCTTTGTGTCGTCATTTTAACGCCTTAAAAATTTCATCCGGGATATCTTCGATTGATAGCACTTTATCAATTATCCCTTCTTCTATAGCAGCCTGGGGCATACCAAAAACTGCGCAAGTCTTTTCATCTTGAGCTATCGTCATGCCCCCTAATCTCTTAATCGTCTTCATTCCATCAACACCATCTCGGCCTATACCGGTTAATATTATACCAACGGCCTTTTCTTGATATATATTACCTATGGATTCCAATAGTATGTCTGCCGAAGGTTTAAAATAATTACGCGGGGGTTCATCACTAAGAACAGTAATCCCTTTATTTGCTACTCTTATATGAAAACCAATAGGCGCGATATAAACTTTTTCAGGAACTATCTGTTCTTTATCTCTGGCAATACATATCTCTATCTGGCATTCTTTATTTAACCACTCTACCAATCCTGGCAGAAAGTCCCCGGAGATATGCTGTACAACAATAATGGGACAAGGTAAATCTTTTGGTAACCGCTTGAGAATACTTAACAATGCTTTGGGGCCACCTGTAGACGCTGCTATGCCTATTACTTTGTTTTTCGAATTTTCATTTGAACTTTTTAAAGAAAGGTTGTTTTTGGGTTCATGGAGTTTCGCTAATGGATGATGTATCACTTGAATTCTAGACAAATGTTTTACTTTGCTGATTAATTCCCCTGATATTTTTTCCTTATTTTTTTCTGTATAAGCTGAAAAAACCTTTATGACATCAAGCGCGCCAAAGGATATAGCCTGAAAAGTGCTATCTATCTCTTTTTTAGGTTCTTGTGTGTGCATTACTAGAATAGGCGTAGGGCGATAAGCCATAATTTGCTTAACAGCCTCCAGGCCTTTGATATCTAACCTATCAATGTCTATCATTATTAAATTCGGTTCTAATTTTTGAACTAGTTCAATGGCTTCTTTTTCATTCTGAGCTATACCGGCAACAATTATCTCTGGATCTGAATTTAAAATATCAGTTAATCCCTTACTTATTTCTATGCAATCTTCCACGATAAGCACTCTGATAATACTCATCCTATAAGCCTCTCTATCGTATCTATTAAATTAGTCTGATCAAATCTGCCTTTGACGATATATGCCTGCGCACCGACTTCTATGCCTCGCCTTTTATCTTCCTCTGTCTCTTTTGTGGTAATTATAATTATAGGTATATCTTTGAAATTCTTATCTTTCTTTAGTTTCCCACAAAGAGCAAACCCTCCCATTCTCGGCATCTCAACATCTATTGTTAAAAGATCAAATTTTTTGTTCCTCAGTTTAGCTAATGCCTCTATGCCATCAATAGCAGTATCTACTGTATATCCGCGAGATTCCAGAATAGACCTCTCAAGCTCTCTTGTTGTAAGAGAATCTTCAACTATTAAGATCTCTTTTCCTTTCTTTTCCTTTTCAACAGCTCTTTGAGGTAATGCTGCCGGGTGAGCTACCCTGGCTGATACTAGCATGTCCGCGACATCTAATATAACCACAACCTGTCCCGTACCTAAAATAGCAGCTCCGCTAACATTTTTAATTTTACCCAGATCTAAACTAAGATTCTTCATGAATATATCTTGTTCGCCAACAATATTATCCACAATAAAAGCTATTCTCTTATCCAGAGAACTTACTATAACTACAGACAAATGATCAATATCCTGTTTAACTTGGCCCGAAGGCAACTCTAATATATCCCTTAAGTGAACAAGCGGCGTACTTCTGCCTTTTATCTGCGCAACCATCTTTGACTCTATTGTAGAAACAGCGTTAATATTTAATCGACCAGTCTCTTCAATCGACAACATGGGAATAGCAAAAATATATCCTTGTATTTCCACCATAAGCGCTTTAATTACAGCTATAGTAAGGGGTATTTTTAAAATAACTTTTGTGCCTATGCTTTTATCGGATTCTATGCTAACAGAGCCTTTTAATTTTTCTATCTCGTTCCTGACTACATCCAAGCCAACTCCCCGGCCAGATACATCAGTAATAATCTTGCTTGTAGAAAATCCATCCTTAAATATAAGATTCGCTGCCTCTTTATCCGACATAGAACCAAGCTGTTCCTTTGTTACTATATCCTTACTTAACGCCACTTGCTTGATTTGAGATACATCCAAACCTCTACCATCATCTTCCACGACAATAAAAACACTATCCCCCTCTTGCCGCGCTGAAAGCGTTATTGTCCCTGCAATATTTTTGCCGGCCTTCTTCCTTTCTTCGGTCAGCTCAATTCCATGATCTACGCAATTCCTCAAAATATGAATAAGAGGCGATTTCACCAACCCCAACACCTTTCTATCCAACTCCGCATCTCCGCCTTTTATTATAAGTTCTACTTCTTTTTTCTGCTTCAGGGCTATATCTCTTATCAATCTAGGAAATGTTTCAAAAATAGTAGAACAAGGAAGCATGCGCATTTCCTTTGCCCTCTGTTGCAATGCTTCGATGATAGGATCTAAATGCATGGCTTCCGAAGAAACTTTTTGAAATAAGTTCGATGCCTCATCTTGAATATTATTTATATTTTCAATGCACTGATGTAATGTATTGTATATTTCCTGATTAGCTTTTACATCAAAACATTTCCTTAAGTCTGTGCTTAAACTTTTAATATTATTTTGCAGGTCTATTGTTAATTTCGACATTTTTCTCGCCAAGGTTACTTTTTGAGATGATTCCATTTTGCTTATGATGAGTTCACCTATAAGATTTAAAATTTTAGATATCTTACTCGTAGAAACCTTGATATATTCTTCTAAAACAAGTGTAGGTTTTTCAATTAGTTTTTCAGAAATTTCAGTATCAGGCAGCTGTTTTGATTTAAAATCTTTTATTTCAGATTTTTCGCGGTCTTTTTCTTCTTCTTTAAATATTGTGTCTAGGATATCGCAAGTCTTTTTCACATCTATGCTGATCTTTTTATCTTGAATAACATCTTTCAAGACCTTGTCTATATCATCGCAGCCTATTAAAAGTTTACTGATTTGTTCTTTTTTTAGGATTATTTTAGAATCGGGGGATGTCTGGGATTTCTCTATTGCATTTAACACATCTTCCATCTTATGAGCTATGTCCTGAATTTCATTAAAACCTAATCCCCGGGATGCTCCTTTAAGGCTATGGGCAATACGAAGCAGTTCCTTTACTTGACTTAAATCCTTCGGATTTTTCTCTAAAGCCAGAAAGCCTTCATTTAATTTCTGAATATAGTCTTCTGCTTCAGATTTGAATATAGATATTATCTTTCGCCTGTCTATCGGCATATATTTTTAATGAGCCTACCCTTAACTATTATTTAATCTGAAATATCTCATCTATTTTTAGAATACCTACGAATTTACTGTTGGTGCTAAAACAACCGTCTAGAAACACTACTTTTGCTGCTTCTATGGTTTCCAGCGGCGGCTCTATTTTACTCTTTGGAATAAAAACAACATCCAGCACTTTATCCGCTAAAATACCTGTTCTGATGCCCTTCGACTCCACTACGATAATTCTAGAGTTTTGTGTAATTTCAGAATCCGGTAATCCAAATATTTTCTTTAAATCTGTAACTGAAAGAATATTACCTCTTAGATTGGTAATTCCCGCAATATATTTTGGTGCATGAGGAAGATATGTAATATGCGGATACGCTATAATTTCCCTAGTCTCTTCAACCCTGACTCCATACCATTCTCCTGAGATAAGAAAGGCTACGAACTGAAATTCTTCTTCTTTTTGTTCTTCTGCCCCATAAAGCTCATCTTCATAGAGTGCTATCTTCTTTTGCTCTTTTCTATCCATCTCGATCCAGCCACTCCTTTATCTCCTCCACTAATTCTTGCCCCATAAACGGCTTAGTTATATATCCATTACAGCCTGATCTCCTGCCTTCTGCTCTATCGTCTTCTTGTGCTTCAGCAGTCAAAAATAGTACAGGGATAGCCTCTGTATCTTTATCATTTTTAAGACGCTTGCAAGTCTCAAACCCATCTATGCCTGGCATTTTAACATCTAATAAAATCAAATCCGGCATTTCTTTTTTTGCCAATTCTATACCGCTTAAACCATCGATAGCAGACAAAAAGATAAAGCCGCTTGCCTCCAGTCTCATCTTAATAAGCGCTATAATCGTAGGGCTGTCTTCTATAAAAAGAATTTTCTTAGCTTTGCACATTTTCCCTCCACAAGCTTTATTTAAAAAGCAAGAATGAGTCATGAAAACTCAGTCGGCCACAATCAAAGCGGACGCAACTCATGATCTAAACCCCTCACTTATCACAAATATACCTGACAAAAAGAAAGTTTGCAAGTATAAAGAAAAATTAAGAGTCTCTAACTGTATCAGATTATTTAAGATATGGCAGGATTGCCGCGTTCCATAGATTTTTGGATTTGAGGATTAGTTCAATGAGTTCGCGGACTGCGCCTTTGCCGCCATATTTCTGGGTGACATAGTGGCTGAAGTTTCTTACCTCGTCTACCGCATCTGGAGGCGAAACCGCAAGGCCGACTCGCTTCATTAGAGGTAAATCGAGTAGATCGTCCCCCATGAAACAGACTTCTTCATCTTTTACGTGGAATTTTCTCAAGACCTTTTTGTAGACGCCGAGTTTATGATGATTCGAGTATACTTCTGCGACGTGCATATCCTTTGCCCTTTTTAGGACCGCCTTGGCTTTTTTAGCGGTTATAATGACTGTCTTTATGCCTACTTTGCGAAGAAGATATACGCCCAAGCCATCTTTTACATTGAAAAACTTTAGCTCATCGCCAAAGTTATCGTATACAATACGGCCATCTGTCAATACCCCGTCAACGTCCAGAATAAGTAATTTAATTTTTTTTGCGCGGTCTTCGATCATTTTATCTACTTTACTACAAACATTTGTTTAACGGATAGTGATTTTCTTAATTCTCTATCGACTTTTCTATTCAAAGTATATCTAATATTCAAACTGACAAATTTAACATAATCATCCATTGATAAACTCTTTTGTTCAGCAACTTTTTGTCTAATAATGGGGAGGTTGAGTTTTTCCATTGGTATTTTATATCCTATCTATTATTCTCTTATAAAGTTCTTCTGTGCCATATTTCAAGCATAATTCTTTAAATTCATCTCTTTTCACGTCAATTCTATTGGCCCTAATCAACCCCATTATATCTGGAAAGTCTTTATATTCGCGAAGCTTGGGATTATACTTGATCGAATGTAGCTTAAGCGCAATTAAGTGATTCAAAGATGGGACTTTAAATTTTTGCTTTGCGATCATAACCTCTTTACTGTCTTTAACAACCTTTTTCAACGTCTCTTTATCAACAAACATAAAATCAACATCCATAAGGTAACCCTTGGTGCTTTCAAGCTTTGTAAATACCTCATGGTTGTCGTTCCTCGCATATCCTTCTTGCTCTAATAAACCTGATATCTTCTCGAAGTCATCTTTAGTAATTAAAAAATCTATGTCTGCGGTTTGGCGCGTTACTTTATAATAATTGACTGCAAAACCACCGATTAAAACAGCTGAAATGCTTTTCTTGTTAAAGACTACTGAAATAAGATGAAAAAGTGTTGGGTGTTTCACTCTACACCAAGCCTGCCTTTAGAAGATCCTGCACATCTACCAGGCCTATCGCTCGGCCTTTTTCGTCTACTATGGGGATTTCGTCTATTTTGTACTCCCGTAAAATCCTGAGCGCCTCTACCGCAAGACGGCCTTTCTTTAGAGCCTTTGGATTTTTCGTCATCATATCTTTTACTTTTTTCTTTGAAGGATCGTGTCCTTCTTCTAAGTGTCTTCTCAAATCTCCGTCTGTAAAGATGCCTTTGAGTTTTCCGGTTTCATCAACGATTGTCGCGCTTCCAGCCCGAGCCTTTGTAATCTTCAGAAGCACGCTTTTCACTTTTGTATTTTCTTTTACTATTGGATTTTGAGTGCCTTTTCGCATTATATCTTCCACCTTTAGAAGAAGTTGCTTTCCAAGGCTTCCGCCAGGATGCAAAAACGCAAAGTCAGTCTTTTTAAAGCCTCTCTTATCGATCAAAGCTGCGCAAAGCGCATCTCCCATTGCAAGCATGGTAGTAGTGCTTGCCATTGGCGCAAGACCAAGAGGGCATGCCTCTTCTTTTATGGACACATCTAGCGTGGCATCGCTATTTTTGGCAAGAGTTGAACGCGGATTTCCTGTTATGGCAATAAGTTTTGCGCCGAGCTTTTTTATATTTGGTATAAGGCGCACGATCTCCTCTGTCTCCCCGCTATTTGAGAGAGCTATTACTATATCCTGCTTTCTCACGCGGCCAAGATCACCATGAATCGCCTCTCCTGAATGCAGCCACAGGCTTGGTGTGCCAGTAGAGGCAAGCGTAGCTGAGATCTTGTTACCAATAATGCCTGCCTTGCCCATGCCTGTCACTACTACACGGTCTTTACAGGCAAATATAAGCTTAACTGCTTTTTCGAAATCCTTGTTTATGCGAGAGGAAAGTCGCCTTATTGATTCTGCCTCAATTTTTAAAACTTGTTTTGCTCGTTTTTTTAGCATTTCACTACCTTATCTATTTTCTTTACTTCTTTTAATAACTTATCCAGCGCCTTTAAATCAATCATATTGGGACCGTCGCAGGGCGCCTTGTCTGGATCTTTGTGCACCTCGAGAAATAATCCATCGCAGCCCATTGCTGTTGCTGCGCGCGCAAGGCCCGGTACAAACTGCCTCTCTCCGCCAGAAACAACGCCTTCATCACCCGGAAGCTGAACGCTATGAGTCGCGTCATAAATCACAGGATAATTATATCCAGCTAAGATCTGAAGTGAACGAAGATCACTTACAAGATTATTATAACCAAATGTTGTGCCGCGTTCAGTAATAACTATATTTTTATTTCCTGCTGATTCGATCTTCTCCAAAATATTTTTTATATCCCACGGCGCCAGGAATTGACCCTTTTTTATATTCACTGCCTTAGCTGATTTTGCAATCTCCATTACAAAATCAGTCTGCCTGCACAAAAATGCGGGTATCTGGATCATGTCCAACACCTTCTTTGCCTCCCCCAGCTCAGTCCTGCAATGGACATCACTCACAACACATACGCCAAGATCCTTTTTAATCTTTGCCAGGATCTTCAGGCCCTCGACAATACCAGGACCCCTATAAGAACTTATGCTCGAGCGATTTGCCTTGTCATAGCTGGATTTAAAAATAAAAGGTATCTCCTGCTTTTTGCATATCTCTTTTATTGCCTTTGCATGATCTACCGCGTGCTTCTCGCTCTCTATCACGCACGGCCCAGCAATCAAGACAATTGGATTTTTAGCGCCTATCTTTATATTTTTTATCTTTATCTCTTTTGTCATGAATATCCTTCTAGACTTCGCTCGAAGCCCTTCGACACTGCTCGGGATCCAATATTGTTCGAGTGAGCGAAGCGAGTCGAGAACTATAAAAAACTCAACTGCCTTGATCCTTTTACAAGTTCTGTTGCCTTTACCAAATCCTCAGGCGTATCTATACCAACTGTATCGTGCTTTGTCTCTGTTACTTTTATCTTATAGCCATTTTCGATTACCCTGAGCTGCTCTAATTTTTCTATTTTTTCAAGCCTTGACTGCGGCAAACTCTTAAAGGTAAAAAGAAAATCCTTGGTATAAGCATATAGCCCAATATGCTTATAGTGACTCGTGACCTGTAATTCGCGACTCACATTGTATGGAATCGGACAACGAGAAAAGTATAATGCCAAACCCTTCCTGTCAAATACTACCTTTACCACGTTTGGATTCATTAGTTCATGCTCGTCACTGATTCTATGACAAAGCGTTGCCATTTGTATTGTATTATCTTTCTGAATAGAATTAACTACATCATCTATCATTGCAGGATGCATGAGTGGTTCATCTGCCTGGATATTCACCACGATATTTGCATCAATAGAAGACACTGCTTCGGTAAGCCTGTCTGAACCACTTTTGTGCTCCTTTGACGTGTATATGACCTTTGCGCCAAACCCCTTAGCAATATTATAGATCCTCTTATCGTCAGTCGCTATCAGAAGATCCTCTATTGCTCTCGACTTTTTGGCGTTCTCCCATGTATGCTGGATCACTGGCTTGCCGCAGAAATCTGCCAAGAGCTTGCCGTCAAACCTTGTTGCTCCAAATCTTGCTGGAATTATCCCGATCGCGTCCATTGTCTTTCCTTTCCCTTCGCCAAGATCTCTTCCTGTGTTGCTACGGCAATACCGACCTTGCCTACTACGATGCCTGCCGCAATGTTTGAGATGCGCGCCGCGTTAACCATGTTTGCGCCAGCTGCAAGCGCCAGGGTAAAAGTACCTATTACTGTATCCCCTGCGCCTGAGACATCAAATACATCCTGCGCAAATGTAGGGATATGCGTAACGCGGCCCTCTTTTTCAAAAAGCTGCATGCCGTCTTCTCCGCGCGTCATCAATACTGCTTCGCACTTCAGCTTATTAAGCAATGCCCTGCCTATCCTGGCAATACTGCCTGCGTCCTTTGCCTTTATTCCGACTGCCTGCGCTGCTTCATGATGATTCGGGGTAATCGCTGATACACCTTTATAGTAATGAAAATGTTCGTCTTTGGGATCTACTGTCACTATTTTTTTATGTCGCCTGGCTAATCTCAAGACCTCCTGCAGGAGCTTCGCTGTCACAACACCTTTGCCATAATCCTCTATTATGATAGCGTCTATTTTTTCTATTATCTCCTTTACATAATCAATGATCTGTTCAATCAGACCAGCGCTCAAACCATCTATTTTTTCCTTGTCAATCCTCACGACCTGCTGATGGTGCGCGATAACCCTTGTCTTCAATGTAGTAGGTCTTTCACCGTCGATAACTATGCCTTCCACATCCATCCCCTTCTTGGCAAGCTCACTTGTAAGTATCTTACCTCGCTCATCCATCCCAACCACACCTGCCAGAAAAGCCTTACCGCCAAGCGCGTGAATATTATTCGCCACATTTGCCGCGCCACCCGGCATAAACGACTCTGATTTCACTCGCACAACAGGAACCGGAGCCTCCGGCGAGATCCTTGATACATTCCCCCATAAAAATTCATCCAGGATCAAATCGCCTATCACTAAAACATTCGCCCTGGAAAATTTTGATACAATCTTTTTCAACTTATCCTGTTTATTCATAATCTCTCAACAATCGCCTGGGCAAGAAGCGGTATCATTATCTCGTGATGACCAATAATAGTATAGCCTGCGCCGCCTGATTTTATAGGGCGCTTAACGACATTCTGATAAGGCCTGTAATGATTTATCATATCAAAATTACACGCTGTGAAATTTTTGACCTTATGACCGAGATTTCTCGCTACATTCAAGGACTTTAAAAATACCTCTGGTAAAATCACTGAGGAGCCGATATTCAACACCACTCCGCCATCACCGAGCATTGAAACCGCTTCTATAAGATTATGAAAATCCCTGAGCGATGCCTCTCCTAGATTGGCGCCATCGCAACTCGCATGCTGGTGTATAATGTCAGTGCCTATTGCAATATGCACGGTGGCCAGCGCATCATGTTTGACACAATTATATAAAAGGCTTAAAGCCTTAAAAGACAATTTCTCTTCTTCTATCACCCTGCCTATAGCCTGCCCAGCTCCAATCTCACGCTCAACTGCCTCGCCGAGCGCGCCATTTAAATAAAGGGCTGTTTCTTTTACCATGCCAAAACTTCCATCTTCAAGAGAACCCTCTACATCCTCTGAGGTCTTGCCGATAAGAGCGATCTCAAAATCATGTATCGCGCCGGAGCCATTCAGCGCAATAGCAGTAATTACCTTTTTCTTTATGAGCTCTATGATAACTGGATTAAGTCCGCATTTTATTACATGCGAACCCATCATCGCTATTACAGGTTTTTTCTTTTTATGCGCCGATATAACCGCATCCACAACTTCTCTGAAACTATTGCCAGCAAGTATGTTAGGAAGAGATTTTAAAAAATCAGAAAAAGATGCGCCCCTAGAAGAAGGTTTTGCGAAATCCTGGTGTCGAACTTTACTTTTTCTCTTTGATATAGGGTAGGTCTTAAGTTTAGCTAAATCTATCTGGAATCTATCTCTAGGCATAAGTTACTCCCTTCGGTCGTAACTTAGTCGTAAGTCTTAAGTCGTAAGTCGTAAGTATTATTTTAGGTCCCATACAATAAGCTATTCTAACACTACTCCTTTTTACTGTCAAGATACGCATTTTTAATCCCACATATAATATTTGAAGAGTTGCGTTACAGTTTCAGGTCTTATGCACCGCCCAGACCACTGGCTCTCGGGGACGCAAAATTCCCCCAGCGTGGGAATTTTGCTCAGCCCCGTGCCTCGCTCGTCTTTTCGGTCTAGCGGGTC
>JBHPHU010000022.1:0-17334 GCA_042571405.1 Candidatus Omnitrophota bacterium
ACCAGGAACGTGATGATCCAGGAGACCATAAAGAGACTGCGTCAGCACTTGCCAATAGAGAACATATTTCTCGTTACTACAAAGAAACAGTACACTGTGCTCAAGCCCTATATCTCGACATTAAAGAGAGATAATGTAATCCTGGAGCCTGAAGGAAAGGATACTGCCGCGGCCATATGCCTGGCAGCCCTTATAATAGAAAAAAGATTTGGCAATGCGTCAATGGTAGTCTTGCCCGCGGATCATATAATAAAGAATTCAAAGTCATTCCATAAAAATCTCTTATCCGCTGAAAAATTAGCAGGCTCAAATTCGCATCTTGTCACTATAGGCATAAAACCAAAATATCCGTCCATCGGGTACGGCTATATAAAAACCGGTAGAAATATCCAGGGTCATTATACGGTAAAGGGCTTTATTGAGAAACCGCAGAAAAAAAAGGCGGAAAAGTTTTACAAAAAATCGAATTTCCTGTGGAATAGCGGCATATTTGTATGGAAGACGGATTCGATCCTGGCGGCGCTAAAGAGATTTATGCCTGATTTGTATTATACTCTAAAGGACGCTGTCATATTTGAAGGTAAGAAAGGTTATGCTATAAAACTTGCGAGTGAATATGCGAGACTCAAGCCCATGTCCATAGATTATGGTGTAATGGAACCAAGCGCGAGAAACAGGTCACAGAAGATATGCTGTGTAAAAGGAAATTTTGACTGGGTAGACATAGGTTCCTGGTCTAGTGTGGAGGAGATATACGACAGGGACACCAATGGCAATATAGTGCTTTCTACAGGCGCTCTTATAGATGTAAAAAATTCTACAATAATAGGCGAACGGGGTCATAAAATAGGCGTTATAGGAGTGGATAATATCATAATAGTACAGACCAAATCAGGTACGCTCGTGTGCAACAAAGATAATGCCCAGAAAGTAAAAGACCTGGTTAAGAAACTCGGATGAGGATACTTGCGCTGGATGTAGGGGAAAAGCGGATAGGCGTCGCGCTGAGTGACGCGTTGAATATTATCGCGCAGGGATTAGAAACCATAGAAAGAGCAGACGATAAAGCAACCCTGACTAAGATCAGGGAGTTAATAAAACAATATGATGTTGGTAAAATCATTGTTGGTATGCCTCTTAACATGGACGGCTCAAAAGGTCCAAGCGCCCGGTCCATGGAGGGTTTTATTTCTCTGATGAAAAAGGATATAGAGGTAGCTATTGAGGTGGTGGACGAGAGGTTGACTACCGCGCAAGGCGAGCGCATTCTCTTAGAAGCGGATGTCTCGAGAAAAAAACGAAAACGCTCCATAGACAGGATCGCAGCGCAGCTTATTTTACAGACATATTTGGATTTACATGCATAAAAAAATAACTCTTAAAAACGGCCTTCGAATAGTGTTGCACCACATGAGCCACATGGAATCAACGGTAATAGGCGTGTGGATTGGCGCGGGCTCCAGAAATGAAAACAAATCACTTTGCGGTATCTCGCATTTTCTGGAGCATATAGTATTCAAAGGAACTCCCACGAGGGGTTCGCGCCAGATAAAAGAAGAAATAGAGGGCCGCGGCGGTTCACTGAACGGCTTTACTTCCGAAGAGGTAACATGTTATCTCTCGAAGGTCAGCGGCAATCATGCGGGGATAGCGTTGGACGTGCTCTCTGACATGGCGCTGAACGCTTCTATGCGCAAACAGGATATCGAGCGAGAGCGCGGCGTCATAACGGAAGAGATCAAAATGTACCGCGACCTGCCTCATCATCAGGTACATGACACGTTATACGAGATCATGTGGCCTTCTCATCCCTTAGGCCTTCCTATAGCGGGAAGTATCGAATCCGTAAACTCTATGACTCGCCAGGACCTGGCAGATTACAAAAATGAAAAGTATATTTCCAAAAACATTGTCCTGGTCTTGTGCGGGAATTTAAAAGAAATACCATCGGTTAAAAAAATAGAAAAACTATTTCCTCTGGATCCAGAAAAGACCTCAAGTCCTGTTGTTGGTTTCGAAAATAAACAGATCGCCCCACAGTTAAAAATATTTCATAAACAAACAGCTCAGACGCGTATCTCAATGGGCCTGCATGCATTCGGAAGGAGACATAAAGACAGATATGCCTTGAGCCTGCTGCACATAATCTTGGGCGCGAATATGTCATCAAGGTTGTTTGAAAAAGTGAGGGAGCAGAAAGGGCTTGCCTATGAGATAGGCACAGAGGTGAAGAGACACGATGAAACAGGCGGATTTATTGTAAACGCAGGCATAGAACACACTAAGCTCAGAAAGGCAATCAGCCTTATAATAAAGGAATTAAGAAAAATTAAAACCAGCGGCGTCACCGCTAATGAATTAAAAATGGCCAAGGAATTTTTCAGGGTGCAGCTGTTGCTTGCCCTTGAAGACACGATGGAGCGTATGCTCTGGCTGGGAGATAGTGTAGTGGCATTAGATAAGCTCCCTGATAAAGCTGATATCATAAAGAAGATAGCCGCGATATCTTCTGAGGATTTATTGCGGGTCTCAAAACATATATTTGACAGCAAGGGTTTAAATCTGGCAGTTGTCGGACCTATAAACAATAAAGAGGGAAAAGACCTTAAGGGGGAATTAGAAGAGCTATGATGAAAAATATATTGGTAGCCCCCAGCATACTATCGGCTGATTTTGGCAAGCTGAAAGACGAGATAAAAAAAATAGAAAATTCCGGCGCAGACCTGGTGCATATTGATGTAATGGACGGTCATTTTGTGCCGAACATCACTATAGGTCCGGCTGTAGTAGATTGTATTAAAAAATACAGCCAACTCCCTCTCGACGTGCATCTTATGATAGAAGAGCCGCATAAATACATAAAAGATTTTGCAGAGGCGGGAAGCGATATTATTACCATACATGCTGAAGAATATGACTCTGCTGTTGGTTCCCGGCTGTCAATCCTCGAGAAAGGGAGCTCAAAAACAGTTGCCAAAGTAGATGAGGATAGGATAAAGAGGGCTTTAGGACAAATCAGGGCGTTAGGAAAGAAGGCGGGGTTGTCGCTTAATCCTGATACACCTTTTTGCATAGAAGGTGTATTGGGTGAAGTTGATATGATCCTGATAATGTCAGTTCACCCTGGATTCGGAGGGCAGAAGTTTATCAGCTCAGCCGTTCAAAAGATAAAACAGGCCAGAGAAATATATTCCGGAGACATAGAGGTCGACGGTGGAATAAATGATCAAAATGTTAAATCAGTAATAGACGCCGGCGCGAACATAATCGTGGCAGGGTCTTATTTTTTTGGGGCAAAAAATACTAGAGAGGCAGTGAGAAAATTACGCGGAGGAAAGAGATGGCAATAAAATTCGGCACCGATGGGTGGAGGGCGATCATATCAAAGGAGTTTACTTTTGAGAACGTTAAGATAGTCTCGCAGGCGATCGCGGATCATTTTAAAGGAGACGGCGTTAGCCTCGCGGTTGGTTATGACAGGAGGTTTTTATCCGAGGAATACGCCAGGCTGGTCAGCGAAGTCCTGGCGGCAAACGGCATAAAGGTTTTGCTTTCAGACAAGGCAACGCCTACGCAATTTGTAAGCTTTGCGATAAAAAATAAAAAATTAGCCGGCGGCATAGTGATCACAGCCAGCCACAACCCGCCTCTTTATAACGGCATAAAAATAAAAGCGCATTACGCGAGCACCGCGGACGAAGGTATAACTAAATCTGTTGAATCTTTTCTCGGGAAGAACGAGATAAAAAGCGTACCTTTAAAAGAGGCTGTTGTTTCAGGGGATGTGAAGATGGTAGATCTAAAATCAGACTATATGAAATTTATAAAGTCTTACATAGATAAAAAAACGCTAAAGAAATCAAAACTTAAAGTTCTGGTGGATTGCATGTACGGGGTTGGTGACGGCTATATAAAAGAAATCCTGAAAGATACAGGCATCCAGGTTACTCAGATGAGAACAGACCGTGACCCGCTTTTTGGCGGCGTAAATCCCGAACCTATCCCAAAAAATTTAGAGGTAGTGTTCCGGGAAATGAAAAAAGGCAAGTTCGATATTGCAATCGTAAACGACGGTGATGCGGATAGGATAGCGGCGGTTACGCCAAAAGGCGGATACATGAATGCAGGTCAGATAATGGCGTTCTTGCTGCTGCATTTTATAGAGGATAAAAAATGGAGCGGCGGAGTGGTTAAGACGGTTTCCAACACCACATTGATAGAACGCATTGCAAAAAAATATAATCTTAAATTATACGAAACGCCCGTAGGCTTCAAATACATATGCAGGCTTATGCTTGACGAAGACATACTTATAGGAGGAGAAGAATCAGGCGGGATAGGAGTCAAGGGGTATATACCTGAAAGAGATGGAATACTTTTGGGAATATTGCTTATTGAAATGATGGCCCACAGAAAAAAAGGCATATTGGAAATTATGGCCGATGTGAAAAAGGAATACGGATCTTTTTGTTATATAAGAGAAGATATTATGGATTATCCCGACGAGAAAAAGAAAAAACTCATGGAATTCTTGAAAACCACGCCTCCCAGGAAAGTTCTGGAATATCCAGTAAAAGAAACAAAGACGTGTGATGGCTACAAGTTTATCATGGAAAATAACAGCTGGCTTATGTTGAGGCTTTCCGGAACAGAACCTATTCTCAGGATCTACGCAGAAGCGCCAAGCAATAAGGCGGCCAAGGATTACCTCGAATTCGGTAAAAAAATAGCGTTAAACGTTTGAAATTTTGATCAGAGATGACAAATTGGCTGCTAGACAGATCTAAGAGTTAGCATATTTGTTATTTGATATTCATTTGGATTTTGAGATTTGACATTTGGGATTCAAGTTGCGACTAAAAGGAGTCAACTTGTGGATATATCTAAGATTAGAAATTTTTGCATAATCGCGCACATAGACCATGGGAAATCTACGCTTGCAGACCGTCTGCTACAGTTTACGCATACAGTAGATGATCGGCAGTTCAGGGCGCAGATTCTCGATGATATGGATTTAGAGAGAGAGCGTGGTATCACGATCAAGGCAAGCGCTGTCCGCATGTCTTATAAAGCAAAAGATGGCAATACATATGAACTGAATCTTATTGATACGCCTGGCCATGTGGATTTTAGCTATGAGGTTTCAAAATCACTTTCAGCTTGTGAAGGGGCGCTTCTTCTGGTCGACGCGGCGCAGGGCGTAGAAGCCCAGACAGTAGCAAATCTTCAGCAGGCGCTTGATAAGAAATTAAAGATCATACCTATTGTAAATAAAATAGACCTCCAGAACGCTGAGCCGGAAAGAGTCAAAGATGAGATAAAGAGTATATTAAAATTAGATAAAGATACGGTTATAATGGCCAGCGCAAAGGAAGGTACAGGCACAGAAGAAATACTTGAACGCATAGTAAAAGAGGTGCCGTCGCCAGAAGGAAAAAAAAGCGAGCCGCTCCAGGCATTGATATTTGATTCAAAGTATGATGTTTACAGGGGCGTGATCGTTTATGTAAGGGTTGTAAATGGGGCATTGCAAAAAGGTATGCGTGTTGTCATGATGTCCTCAGGCAAGAAATACGAAGTACAGGAACTTGGCGTGTTTCGGCCGGGAAGGGAGCCCGTTGAATCTCTTTCTTGCGGAGAGGTAGGGTATGTTACTTGTCAGATCAAAGACGCCAAAGAGGTGATCAACGGCGATACTGTTACGGACGCTAATCTCCCCGCAGAAAAGGCTTTACCTGGCTACAGGCAGTTAAAATCAATGGTCTTTTGCGGGATATATCCTGTGAACGCAAAGGATTTTGACTCGTTGAAAAAGGCTGTTGATAAATTAAAGCTGAGCGATGCGTCTTTTGTTTACGAAGCGGAGAGTTCGCAGTCACTTGGATTCGGGTTCAGGTGTGGTTTTTTAGGGCTTCTTCACATGGAGATAGTGCAGGAGCGCCTTGAGAGGGAATATGATCTTGACCTTGTGCTTACAACGCCAAGCGTCGTATATAAAATCAAGGACAACAAACAACAATTGATCGAAGTGGATAATCCAAGCAGGCTCCCTGATCCGCAGGATATACTCGAGACATTTGAGCCCTATGCAAGGACATATATCATGATACCACAGGAAGGCCTGAGCACGGTCATCGATTTTTGTAAGACAAAAAGAGGGGAATACAAATCCACAGAATATGTTTCTCAGGACAAGATAAAGCTTGTTTTTGAAATGCCTTTGGCTGAGCTGATAGTAGATTTTTATGACAAGATAAAGTCTATGACGCGCGGCTATGGTTCTCTGGATTACGAAGTAACGGGCTATCGCTCGAGCGATCTGGTAAAGCTGGACATACTGATAAACGGCCAGATATGCGAGGCGCTTTCCTCTATCGCGCATAGAGAAAAAGCGCAATTTAAGGGCAGGGCCCTTGCCGAAAAATTAAAAGAGCTGATCCCGCGCCAACTTTTTGAGGTGATAGTGCAGGCTGCTATAGGCAGTAAAATCCTTGCGCGTTCAAGAGTGGCGCCTGTGGGGAAAAACGTAACCAGCAAATGCTACGGCGGAGACATAACCAGGAAGAGAAAGCTCTGGGAGAAGCAAAAAGCAGGCAAAAAGAGAATGAAACAATTCGGCAGAGTGCAGATACCACAGGAAGCATTTTTAGCGGCGCTTAAAATATAAGGAGATCGCATGAATCCCAAACTACGTTATTTCATTAAGGAATGGGTCGAGCCAATAATTATAGCTGTAATCTTGGCGCTTATAATCAGGACTTTTATTGTGCAGGCATTTAAGATACCGACCGGATCCATGAGGCCCACTTTAATGGAGGGGGATAGGATCATGGTAAATAAATTTATATATAAATTTAAAGAACCGAAAAGAGGCGACGTTATCGTATTCATCTCGCCTGAAGACAAGAAAAAGGATTTCATAAAGAGACTTGTAGGACTGTCCGGCGAAAAACTAGAGATATCAAATGGTACGATTCTTATTGACGATAAGGCTGTTGACGCGAGCTCTGTTATAAAAGAAAGATATTATTACAATAGAGGCGATTATGGCGAAAAAGATCAGGTTATAGAGATACCCGAAGATGCCTATTATGTGCTGGGAGACAATAGTATCTCGAGCAGAGACAGCAGATACTGGGGGTTTATGCCTAAAGAATACTTAAAGGGCAAGGCATTTTTGATCTACTGGCCACCGACCAGGATCAGGTTGATTAAATAATAACAGACCTTGTTTTTGTAAATTGAAATGGTATACTTAAAACAGAGGAGGGGGCGAAGATGAAAAAATACACCGTAATAACATTGTTAATTCTGTTGGCATTCGTTGTTGGCTGTACAGGCACGCAGAAAGGCGCTGGTTTAGGCACTTTGATCGGCGCGGGAGCAGGCGCTATCATAGGCCACCAGTCAGGTAATGCAGGTGAAGGCGCTCTAATAGGCGGAGCAGTAGGCGCGGCAGGAGGCGCATTAGTAGGTGATGCAATGGACACAAAATTTTGCCCTGATTGCGGAGCAGATTATACTTCAGGCGTCCAATATTGCCCCACTTGCGGCACAGAACTAAAGGTTAAGCAGAAATAATCCGTCATTCCCGTGCGTGCCCCGTACCTGAGCGGAGCGAATGGTACGGGGAAAACGGGAATCCATCATACGTTCTACAAAAGGCCTCGCACACCAGTGAGGCCTTTTTCTGTTTATCCGATATTTCTTTTCAACAAGCTATATTTGTGGTATACTTATATTTAGATATTTAAATAGGCGTATAGATATAAGCCTTTCAAAAAAAGGTCATTTTTTGCCTGGATTACAATGAAGTTTAAAAAATATTATAATATGGACAAAATTGTATTGCTGGTAACAGGCGCTTTGTTTTTGCTGGATACGGCTAATATTGCTATTCTCTATTCAGCCCCAGATTTTAATCTGCGGCCTCAGCTTGCATTTTCTCTGGAAGAAGAGATTGATCCATTAATGAAGCGTGTCATAGCTAGAACAGGTGTTCCTGCAATAGTCCAGATTGAAATCCCTCCCTTTTCTATAGAGCCACCTTCGACGGATAAAGCAACAGAAGAACAAATAACGAATATGAACCCTACTGTACTAAAAGGTATAGCAGAAGCAATTCGAGAGAAAAAAGCTCCTTTTGTAGCTTTGGATTTAGGAAAATTAATTTACATGGATAGAATGGTAGTATATGGGATAGTGCGCAATATTCTTGCTGAAATTAAAAAAAACCTTAATAATGAAATTGAAAGTGTTTATGTCGGAACATCTCCATTTAAACTTGGAAGCGAAGAGTGTTTAAATGAAATTTTCAAAGAAGAAGAAAAGCAACAAGGATTTTCTACTCGCATAGAGTTTAAGACTAGGTTTGAGGGAAATTATCTTGAGGAGCTAGTTACCATTACAGCCCAACCTTCTTTACCCGCTGTAATTCAGGAAATAAACAGGG
Source organism: Candidatus Omnitrophota bacterium (assembly GCA_042571405.1). Taxonomy (GTDB): domain Bacteria; phylum Omnitrophota; class Gorgyraeia; order Gorgyraeales; family Gorgyraeaceae; genus Gorgyraea. The sequence goes on from JBHPHU010000022.1 coordinate 8,453, forward strand.
AGACAGAAAGACTTAACCCTTCTATGATAAAAAACGTGACAAAAGCAATTAAAGAAGGAAAGCTTATAGCTTTGAAGTTAAAAAATTTAGCTAAGATGGATAAAGAAATGGCATATATGGTACTTCATGATATTTTTAATAGGATTGGAAAAAACTTGAATGATCAGTTTGAAAACAAAAATGTTTTTGTTGAGTTAGGGGCTACAGAGCTTTTAAAGCATGCTTTCCTGGCAGGAAACAGGGCAGACCTTCTTCACCCTATATATTTTTATGTAGAATTGAACGCTGACAAGAAACAAGTAAAAACTATGAGAATTTTTGATGTTGCGAGCGTGTATATGCCTCAGTATTTAGATGCAGTAAGGAGTCTAATGGAAAAAGAATTAAGTATTGAGAATATTGTTGATAGCATTAGAAGTGAAATCTCAGAAAAAGTTTACTATTCTACAAGTCATCTTTACGTAAAAGACGAAGATTTCTCTAAGAAAAAGCTTGTGGGGACAGAGACGACCCTTTCTTTAGACAAACTCTCTTCTGATCTTGACTCACTGTTTACTGTGGGAATATCTGAAAAAATTAACATTCAGAGAGTCGATCTGTGATTATGCTATATGCTGCTTTGTAATAGGATTATGACGAGGTTTAATAAATTTTATAATTCTGGAAAAATTGTGTGTATGGGGGCATTTTTTACGTTCTTGTTGACGCTGCCTGCATATCTTAATGCATCTCAACATGATTTGCGCTTGCCTGTGGGAGAAGATGAAATATATGACATTGTGAAAAAATCCATGGACGAGTTAGATGACAGTCAGAAAGCGGCAGGGAATGAGCTTATAGATTTGCTTATTCTTGCCCCAGATATGACAGACTTTTTGGCTCAAGAGTATGCAGGGACGGTTCTGAACGCAATCCCAGACCCGTCCCTTTGTACAATATAGCATTTAATTTATGATGAGAAAACACTGTTTTTTGTCTAGATTATGATGAATTTTAAAAAAGAGTATATTATGGGAAAAGTTATATTGCTGATAACAGGTGTTTTGTTTTTACTGGATGCGGTTAACATTACTGTAGTGTTCGGAAAAGACGCATCTGAAAAAGACCATTTAAGACCACATCTACTATCGACATTAAATACAAACAGTGAAATTGAGAAACTATCTTATGAGAATGAGCTTAAAGAAAGAGGATCTTTTGCTCGATTTTTAGAGTTAACAGTTAGGCGAGAGCCTAAGTATAATGATTTCAGAAATGCTTTTTTGGATGGTACTGGATTGACAGCTAATCAAATTTACGAAGGAAACTATATAACGAAACAAGATAGCGCCTCTTATAGTCTTTCATTGATTCAAGTTAAGCTGAGGGGGTTATACAGGATGGGGATCCTGGAAAGGGAAAGAGTGTCAGGGTCAAACGAATATAGGTATTTCTTTGCAGGGAAGGTTAGAAATATGGATTTTGCGAATCGCTTGAAATTCATCGAGAGGGTCAATAATATAGAACTTAAAGACGGCGACAAAGGCCCGTTAAGGATTCTGCATCGTTATGAGATATCAGAAGACAAGGAGGATCCTGAAACAAAGGAAATAGTGAGGGGTAAAATGCGGCGCTTAAGAGAAAAGGTATTAAAAATAATGGATCGATATGATTCGGAAAAGGCGCCTTACAAAAGCATAATAATTCCAGAGGAGTTTATATCAGATAAGTATAACGGCGAAGAAGATCTTATTTTGCACACAAATTATTCTAAAACATCTGTTTTAGAAACTTCCATGGATCACGAGATTGTTCAGAGGAAAATAAAAGATGGAGAAGTAGGAGATCTGCAATTCAAGGTAAACGATGACCTGAGAAATGTCTTGGGACCTGATAGCGCAGCTGATTTAATGAAGGCTATTAAGCAAGGTAAAAAATTTAGTGCCGTTATATCCGGCAAAGACGATAATGGCGATTCTTTCAAGTTTGAGGTTAATTTGCAAGATGTGGACTTCGAAGATATTATGACAAAGGTAAAAGATGAAATAGGACACAACCCCACCAGCTTTAATGACGTATTATCCGTATTGATCGCAAAAACAGTAGCCCAAAATATGCATAAAGAATATACATCAGCGTATTTGGCTGGCAGACATATCGACGCAGAGTATTTAGCCCGCAATTTTACACGCATGATCATTGCCGGCGTTAGTGTTCAATGCAATGTAGGAAATGCTTCGGTCTCAATGTTTGTCCCGAGGATCTCGGATGAAGAAATCAAGGACATAGTACAGCGCCACATTTTAAATGAAAAATTCCTTTATTCTGCGGATTGGTTCAGGGGACAGAGGGGAATGGCCAATAGCCGTATTATTTTAGTCATAGAAACATTAACAGCAGAACCCATCGTACAGGAATTGTTCAGCCTTATTAAAAACATGAAAATCCTGGGAGAGTTTGGTATCAAGGAAATCAGAAACCATGGAGCTGCGTATAATAGATCCCGGCATCAAAAACGAAGATTTATTTTAAAAGATGAGGGAGATAATTATGTTTACGATAATGATGAAGACGGAAAAGAGGGCATTTCTGATGGAGGAGTCTATAGAGGTATTGGATTAGCATTGAATCTTGATGAAATTGGTCTTCAAGAATTGAAAAATATATCCAGCATAGTTGAGGAGGAGCGAAAATTAGGGGATATTCGTATTGATGTTGATGGAGATAAATATTATGATGAGCCTCTATATGTTTCATTGAAAGCAACGAATGTTATTACAGATGAAAGCATGTTAGATCATAAAGTTGTCGTGAAAAAGATAAGCAAAGCCGGAGAGGTTGAGATCGATCTTTCATTGAGCGCCACAGAAGACATTGTCGATGACATCAAGAAAGGATCAAAGATCAGCTATGCTATAAATGGTAATAATGGCGTAAGCGATTACAGTTTCTCATTGGAAGCGACTGTATCCGCAGATAATATTACTTCAATAGAGTATTTATCTGAAAAAGACAACTCATATGATCTTAATCAAAAGGTTTCAATGTTAGTGTCGCAGACTCTTATTCTGGAAGCACGCAAGCTTTTTAAGGCAGCGTTTTCTGAGGGTAAAATTGCAGAGGCAGAGCAATTGCATGAGAATTTTTTAAATCTGATCTCAGGCAACAATATTATTAATATCAGTATCAATGGAAAAGATCCCATAGTGGTCAAAGTACCTCCTTTGACAGATTCTGAAATCGAATTTGTTGTTAAAGAACATGGTTTTATGCCTAACGGGCTTGATGTAATGGATTTGATTCGCGGGAAGAAAGGTATGCCAAACAGCCCTGTTGTTATTACCTTGGAAGATGTAACATTGAATCGCTTTCTTCGCAGCTTTTTTGAGAACAATAAAAAGGCAATGGCAGAAAAAGGTATCTCTAGGATAATATTGAAAGGTTCTATACCGGGGGTTAGATCCAGGGTTAACAAAACAAAGCATTTAAGCAAAGAAAGAGGTTTCGTATTTTTATATGATGACATAGATGAAGAGGCTTTGAACTTAAGAAATTACCCTGCTCGTGGAATATTTATTAATGTCCCAAGAGTAGATCCTGAATATTTGAAAGCAGTAGTTGAATACGTAAAAAGTGAAAGAGCTAGAGGGCCATTGATGATCGATCCCGAGGTCGGCCTGGATAAGGACGTCTTGGTTTATCATGAGGATTCCACGAAGACAACCATAGATGAACGTGCCGATGATGACCAAGCTATTAAAGACATGATAAAAAATAATGATGGCATAGAAGTTCATTTGTTTATTAATAAACAAGCTCGGGGAATTAGACTGGACGATAATGTAGAAATATTTAAGAAGGCTTTACAGCAAACTAAGGGTATAGAAACAACTGTAAAAGGAAAAGACCTGCACAATAAGATCCCTTATGAAATTGCAATAAACGAAAGCAAGACAGTTTACAGTGAGAAGATTTACAAGAAGATCGCAGCGGATATTGAAAAAAGCAAGGATATGGATATATATGAGCTGCTTAAAATTATAGTAGGCAGGGGAGTAATTGCCCGGGCTTATGCAAGAATGGGTTCTGCGTCAGATGAAGACGCGGCAAGAAAGGCGCAAAATGATTTTTCTAGATTAATTTTAGCAGGATGTAGTATTAATATGAAATTCGGGAGCATTGACGTAACGGTTGTTGTTCCGCCTTTAACTGATGATCAGATTATGGAAGTAGTTAAAAATCACACGCTTATGAAAAATTTTATACCTTCGATTTATTTGCTGAAGGCAAAACGCAATGCTGTTGGAAGTCATGTTGGCCTTGTGATCACGACAAGAACAGCAGACCCTTTTACGTACAGAGTTTTTGAAATGCTCAAAAATAAAGGGGTATTAAAAGAGGCAAAAGTAGCATGGATTAAGTTTGTAACAGCAGTCCCTCCTTTAAGGGATGTATTTTTTAAACTCGAGCATGTTCTGCAAAATTCAGAAGATAATTACGGTTTCGACGACAAAGAGGCTTATGGTGAGCTAGATGGCTTTCCTCTTTATGGAGGCGTTTTTGGCCTTGGAATAAATGTAGAGGCATTGCCTAAGAACTGGGTAACCTTGATCGAACAGAGGATTATAGAGCAGGAGAAGTTTTTAAGCAAGCAAAATGTCTTATATAATATCTCTAATCCTTTGGATGTAATAGACGATTCTGACCTTTTTTCAAAGTGGGTCAATGACAATATTATGCAAAGAGGGAATGACGCAGAATATAGACAGCAGGCGATTGAAAAGCTTGCAACAGCGCTTACTGTTCAGCAGATGAATTGGAGCCTAGATGGTGTAAGCTATTCTACGATAACCAGATATATGGAGATAATATCTGGTTTTAAACAGGAGATGGATAGCACGGTTTTAATTAATCTCGAAAAGGCAATATCAAATTATACCGGTAAGACAGAAGGGCAAATGATTGGAAACATAGCAGAGCTGTCCAGGGATATACTAAGGCCACAGCTTATTTCATCGACTTCGGAACCGCGCAGCGAATTGGAAATCCTTGAAGAGACGGATAAGTGGTTAGAGGATATTAGATTTGTTACAAGATTGAGCATCTTAAGACCCGATAATCTTGGTGAGAATATACCTCACATAGCAAGTGTTGTTTCTGGTTTAAGACAGCGACTTGAATCTGCTACGGAAACAGTCTTTAAAATATCGGAGTTAGGCATGGCTGTTGAAAATCTGCACCAAAGCATGATAAGAAGAGACGATATTCCTGTGTTGCGCGAAGAGTTAAAAGTTATTGCCAGGGCTATAGGCGGACTTAAGGCCAGGATAAAAGAACTTCAGATATTAAAAGGCGGGGTTAAGATGATCCTTAGTGACATACTCAATGATATTGTAAAGCTTACAGAAAAAGTTAAAGAAATGAGACAAGATGGCTACGTTTATTATAGAAATACTTTGGCGCCGGCAAACAGCTTTATAAGCTCTATGAAGGAGAAGCGTGAACAGATCAAGAAGTCTTTCTCTAAGGAGTTATCAAAAGAACAAGGCGATGCTTTATTTTCTGTGATCAATGATATGGAGGAGCATGCAGACGCTATGTCCGAGAAATACTGGAAGGATAAGCTTGCCTATTCTGGCGAGCAAGACAGCTTTGCCCCGTCGGTAAGTTCTTATAGTAGCTACTTGAGTAAAATACTTTCTGCAGCTGAAAAAGCACAGAAGGCCATAAATAAGCTCCTTGCAGAAATACCGGATAAAAAACTGACAGGTGTAGCTAAACCTATGTTAGGCATATAGCAATTAGCCCCTATCAGCTTTCCGCTTGACCTCCTCCCAATACACATGTTAAAATCTACCTTATCGTGAAAGAGATCAATATTACATTTCTGCCTGAAAAAAAGATCATTACTGTGGATAAGGGTACAGACCTTTTGACGGCATCCATCAAAGCTGGGATACATATATATAATAGCTGCGGAGGAGAAGGTGTGTGCGGCCGGTGCAAGGTGATCGTTAAAAAAGGCGAGTATGATACTGAATATAGCGGCAGGGTCTCAGAGAAAGAGCGCAAAAAAGGTTATGTGCTTGCATGCAGGACAACGCCCCGGTCAAATCTGGAAGTCTTGATCCCCGAGGAATCAAGGTTAGGCGATATAGAGGTGCTTACAAAAGAGACAAAGACAAAGCGTCTCGCCGGTCTATATACCCCGGCTGAAAAAATAGAAGAAGAACACCATAAGACAGGGGCAAAGGTATTCAAGCACGGCCCTCTTTCTACAAAACTATCTTTAAAACTTCCAGCGCCTTCCATAGATGATAATTGCGGCGATGTAGAGCGTTTATTCAGGGAAATACGAAAGGATAAAGATATCCCTGTCATGCAGATAGGTCTGTCAAATATCAAGAAACTCCCTCGGCTCCTGAGAGAAAGCAACTGGGAGATCACCACGACTCTTGGCAACAGGAACGGCACCACAGAAATAGTGCTCGTAGAGCCGGGTAATCGCTCGGCTAAAAATCTTGGTGTGGCGCTTGATATTGGCACCACCACTATAGTCGCGTATCTTGTTGATCTAAAATCTCAGGAAGTGTTGTCTGCAAAGGCAAGCTACAATCCGCAGGTTGATTTTGGCGAGGATGTAATTTCAAGGATCATATATGCAAAAGAAGAGCGAGGCCTTGAAAGACTGCATCATGCTGTGATAGATACTGTAAACATGCTAGTGGATAACCTGACAAAGGAACGCGGCTTAACCCTTGACGACATCACTGCGGTAATGTGCGCCGGTAACACAACAATGACGCATCTTTTGCTAAAAATAGACCCTGAGTACATAAGAAAAGACCCTTACATACCGGCTGTAAATTTTATGCCTGTGATCAGGGCTGCGGAAGCAGGCATAAAAATAAATCCAAGAGGATTACTTTCATGTTTGCCTTCAATAGGCAGTTATGTGGGCGGCGACATTATAAGCGGTGTGCTGGCATCCGGCATGGATAGCAGTGGGGATCTTTCTCTCTTTATAGATCTTGGCACAAATGGCGAAGTCGTTGTGGGCAACAAAGAATACTATATGGCATGTTCCACATCTGCTGGCCCATGTTTTGAGGGCGGTGGCCTGACATCGGGTATCAGGGCAATGAAAGGCGCGATTCAGGACGTATCGATAAAGGGAAACAAACTCTCCATAAATACTATAGGCAATGCTCCTCCAAAAGGCATATGCGGCTCTGGTATAATAAGCTGTCTTAGCGCGTTTCTGGAACACAGGATCATTGATCGCTCCGGCAAGATAAATGATAATAATATATGTAAAGTAAAAGAGGTAAATGGAGTAAAGGCCGTGGTTCTCAGTCCTGTACAGACGCGTTGTCTGCCGGAGGCAGACAACGCGTCTGTACAGGGTATAATCATCGATGAGAATGATATAAAAAATATTATTCATTCAAAAGGCGCTATATATACAGGTGTTGAGGTGCTTTTAAAAGAGTCAGGCTATAAAAAATCTGACCTGAAGCACGTGTTTATAGCAGGCGGCCTTGGCACGGCATTGGACGTGCGATCCGCTATAAACATCGGGCTCTTGCCGGATCTTCCCGAGGAAAAATTTGAATTTCTGGGTAATACTTCTGTAACAGGCGCAAAGATGGCGATTCTCTCGAGCGAGGCAATGGACAAGGCGTATTTAATCGCTGATAAAATGACGTACCTTGACTTGAGCGTGAACCCATCTTTTATGAATAATTACAGCGCGGCACTATTTTTTCCGCATACGGACATAGAACTGTTTCCTTCGGTGAAAAAGTGGCTTATGTAATAGCTATTGCCGGCAAAGGCGGGGTTGGGAAGACAACGATCAGCGCATTACTGATCAGGCGCCTTTTGGAAATAGATGCGCCTGTACTGGCGATTGACGCTGACCCGAATGCTAATCTCAATGTAGCGCTGGGACTTGAATACGGCGATACTATTTCAGATATACGCGAAGAAGCAAAAAAATCTTCTTTAGCGAGTTTTTCCAAAAGCGATCTTTTTAACATGAGGCTGCAGGAGATAATAATAGAAGAGGAAGGCGTGGATCTTCTTGTTATGGGAAGGCCGGAAGGGCCTGGTTGTTATTGCGCCATAAATAATATTCTGAGAGAGTACCTGTCAAGGCTCGGCAAGAATTATAAATTTATAGTAATAGATAATGAGGCTGGCATGGAACACCTTAGCCGCCGCACAGCGGATAAAATAGACAAACTCTTATTGGTCAGCGATACGACTGTGGTTGGTATACGTTCAGCCATAAACGCGTTCCAGACAGCGAAAAAAGCCGGGTTAAAAGTAAAAAGCGCGGCGCTCATTATAAATAAATCAAAAGGGATCATCGAAAAGAAAAGCCAGGAGCTAATAAATAATTCTGGTTTAAGCGTAGAATGTCATATCCCTTTTCAGGAAGAGATACAAAAAAGAAGCGAGACAGGAGAAAAAATGCCGAAAAAAATGGATCTTGAACTCAAGGAGACGATATGGAAAGGCTAATTGAAAAATGGCAGGATAAAATAAGCGAGGTTACGCTTGGAGATGTGAAGCCTGTAAAGATCGGCGGTGAGACAGGTGTGTTTTTTATAAAAGATGAGGACAAATGTCCAAATCCTCCCAGGGTGGCAATGGAGGTCTGGGATATGGAGCCGCCTGAGTGGTCAGATGCGCTGAAGGCTAATTTCGGCGCCGCGTTAAAAGATCCGGCTGAATGGGCAAAGATGTGCGTGGAGAAATTCTCAGCAGATCTTATATGCCTGCGGCTTGCCAGCGCGCACCCTGACACTAAAAACGCGTCTCCGGAAGAGGCCGGCAAGACTTTAGAAAAAATCATAAAAGCAGTGGATGTGCCATTGATCGTCGTGGGCAGTGGG
>JBHPHU010000023.1:0-17253 GCA_042571405.1 Candidatus Omnitrophota bacterium
GAAATTAGGTGAAGAGCTAGTAAAGAGATTATCTAAGGGGAGCGTCGTTGCGCTTTTTGGGGATCTTGGCAGCGGTAAGACTACATTCACAAAAGGAATTGGAAAAGGTCTGGGTGTAAAAAATGCCATGCATATAAATAGCCCCACGTTTGTTCTTATAAAGGAATACAAGGGTAAGCTGCCTTTATATCACTTGGATCTATACAGGCTGGATAATTTACAAAATATAGAAGACATAGCAGTAGAGGAGTATATATACGGTAACGGTATAACTATTATAGAATGGGCAGGAAAGATGAAAAAGCTTCTTCCAAAAAAGCACATTGCTGTAAAATTTACTATTAAAGGCGAAAGCGAAAGAGAGATAGAGATTGAAGATTTTAGCGATTGATACAAGCTCAAAGATGTTAAGTATTGCGCTGGGAAATGGCAAGGATATAATAAAGGAAGAAAACTATCTTCTTGATAGGAGACATTCGAGTTTATTGATACCTAAGGTCAAGGAGATGCTTGAAGAATTAGATCTTTCAATAAAAAAAATAGATGCCTTTGTCATTGGATTGGGCCCTGGTTCATTTACAGGTCTACGCATAGGCGTGAGCGCGGTCAAAGGATTTGGTCTTGCCTTGAAAAAACCCTGTATCGGTGTCGCTAGCATTGATGCGATTGCCATGAATGCAGATTCTGGTATGATCGTCCCTATCATAGACGCGAAGAGGGAGAATGTTTACAGCGCCATATATGAGAAAAAAAATGGCCGTATTATCAGGAAAACAGATTATTTATTGATAAAAATAAAAGAACTTTTGAAAAAAGTAAAGAAGGATGCTGTTTTTTTAGGCGATGGCATTAGTGTTTATAAAGATAAGATAGGGCGAGGGATTTTTTTAGAAGAAAAATATTGGTATCCGCGGGCAAGCGCTCTTATAAAGCTGGCATTGCCTAAAATAAAGCGAACCAAGAAATGCAATTTAGCTAAGCTCGAACCTATTTACCTATACCCTAAAGATTGCCAGGTTAAAAAGTGCATAAGTGCACAAGCCACAAGTGCATAAAAGAAAAAAGCTATGAAATTTTACAGACCTACATATGCGGAGATAGATTTGAATGCGATGCGCCATAATCTGCGCAAGATAAAAGGCATTGTGGGTAAGGACATGGAGATACTAGGCATTGTAAAAGCAGACGCATATGGTCATGGCATGTTAGAGGTTTCAAGAACGCTTCTTAAGCAAGGCGTGAAATACTTAGGCGTTGCTTCTTTAGACGAGGCTGCGTCGCTCCGCGCAGCAGGCATAAAGGCAAAGATCATCGTGTTGGGATCGATCCTGCCTCAGGAGACCGAAGGTGTATTGAAATATAATGCAATACAGGCGGTTTCAGATCTGCGTATTGCAAAGGCGCTCTCAAAGCTTGCCCGGAAAAAAAAGAAAAACATAAGAATTCACATAAAGATTGATACAGGCATGGGTAGGCTTGGTTTTTGGCACGAGGAGGCAATAGGTTTTGTCAAAACGATAGCATCGCTTAAAAATCTTATTATAGACGGTATCTTTACGCATTTTCCCAGCGCGGAGAGTGATGCGCCCTTTACACAGAAACAGATAAAGGATTTTAATTTTCTCATGAAAGAACTTTGGCGATGCGGTATTGATATACCCATAAAGCATACATCTAACAGTATGGCGCTTGTGGATTTTAAAGAGTCTCATATGAATATGGTCAGACCTGGCCTTATAATGTATGGTCTGCACCCAAGAGAGGATTTACTGAAGAGGTTGGATTTAAGGCCGGTGTTGAAACTCAAGACAAAGATCGTGCATCTTAAATCACTAGCGCGAGGAAGAAGCGTAAGTTATGGAAGGACGTATGTTGCAGGCGAAGACACAAAAATCGCTACGATCCCAGTGGGGTACGGAGATGGTTATTCGAGACATTTATCAAACAGGGCAGATGTTTTAATAAAAGGCAGACGCGCGCCGGTAGTGGGCAGAGTTTGCATGGATATGACAATGGTCTACGTAGGTCATATAAAAGATGTTAAAGTAGGAGACGAGGCAGTGTTGATTGGCTCTCAAGGTAAGGATATCATAAGAGCTGAGGAACTAGCGAATCTCATATACACTATCCCTTATGAGATAGTATGCAATATAGGACGTCGAATACCAAGAATATACATCAGGTAAAGCTACCTATCCAACCTCGTAGGTTAACCTACGAGGTTGGATAGGTTTAGGGGGGAAAATGTCGGAAACTATTTTTTTAACACGAGAAGGTCATGCAAAACTAGTAACACGACTCAAGTTCCTTAAGAGTTCTAAGCGCAGGGAGATAGCAGATGCGCTTGCAAAGGCGCGGGCGCTGGGTGATCTGAGCGAGAACGCGGAATATGACGCAGCCAAACAGGACCAGTCAATAAACGAGAAAAGGATATCAGAGCTTGAGCAAAAGCTGATGAATGCCAGGCTCATCGAGAATGAGGATATTCCAAAAGATAAGGCCTATATTGGAGCTACTATTAAACTAGTAGATATTGAATCAAAGGAAGAGATTTCCTACACTCTCGTATCAGAGGATGAGGCGGATTTTGCTCAGAGTAAGATCTCCACTTCTTCGCCTATAGGCAAGGCCCTCTTAGGCAAGAAAAAGGACGAGATAGTGCACATAAGAATCCCAGCAGGCACGTTAAAGTATAAGATCGCAGAGATTTCCAGGTAAAAAAGGACCTGAAAAACTTTGTAAAATTCCTTCCAAAACCCCTGTTTATATGGTATAATTATTATTAGAAGTGAATAGAGATTGTATTGCTCTAGGATAGATAAGGGCTATTTTTTTAGGCAAATCATGATGAGGATTAAAAAAGTCTTTAATTTAAAAATTATATCATATATCATTATTGCAAATTTCTTGTTTAACGGTACAGTCTATCCAGATTCCATCTCGAGCTTACGAGTTCCGCTTGATCAAGAACATAGTCGTTTTAATAAGTCTTTGTCATCCAATAAAAACCTTACGAGTATAGTGAAAAGTGTGTTAATAAGTATTTTATTGGGACTATCTTTTTCTACTCTAGAAGATTCTCCTTCCATGATCCCAAAATCGAGCAGAGTTTCTTCATTTAAAACACGTTTTGAAATAATAGAGGCTAAATTTAAAAAGGAATCAGAAAATATTATTATTGATGGTATAAGCTTATGGGATATTTACAAGAAGTTGATATTTGATGTTGAGTATGTTGATGAACTTTCTGGGTGGGAACTCGGATCATGAAAAGCCCCAGTTCTCGGATCTCGGTATGTTCTATATGCAGGTATGGATTTTTGGATAGATGTTGATGATCGTATAGATGCTAATGACAGAGCGATAGCAGAGCTCTTGTTAATTATGGCTGATTTGTTTTCCATGGAGTCAATGGAAAAGTTGCATGATAAAGGAATATCCGAGGAGAATCGCCTTTGGAGGCAGACGTGTACAAAATTTAGATTTTTACATGAAATATCAAAACAGAGTAAGTTTTTTAATTATATTATCGTGCATAGAATTGGATACGAATCTAGAAATATCAAAGTAATGCGATCGAGTAACTGGTACGGAAGCCCTTTATTTATAGATTATGGTTTTGGCTTTCACAAGACTACTGAATCGGATAATATATACATGATGGAATTATTTGAAAATGAAAGAGATATGATAGGAACGCGTACCTTTGCCAAAAATATGTGTTTATTTAAAAAGGTTGAATTTATGACGAGGGATTGGTCGTGGCTGACTTTGGAGCTTATTTATGAAAAATATTTTGAGCGGTCTGATATTGATGATCTTGATCGTTTACAAAACGAAAACCAGGCAATAATAGAAGAATTACAAGTATACATTGAATATGTTAAGGAGAATTTTGCCGGTGAAGGTTCGGATAAAGCATTAATGTATATTGACTTGATAGAAAAATGGCAGAGTTTTTGGACTGCCTTCAGAAATGATTTTATGGAACTATATAATGATTATAGAAGTAGAGAAAATGGCAATTTTATCAATGAGAAAAATTATATTTCGACAGAGCTTAGTATAGAAAAAATAAAAAGGGCTTTTTTCAATGATAGAGATTTAGGGTATTTTAGTAAGTGTCATAAATTATGGAGAGGATATTACAAAGACGGTAGTTTATATAATGGTTATGTCTACCCGTTTTATGGAGGGTTCAACTTCTTTATTCCCGCTAGTTATATTAACTCAAAGATTTCTACATATAGAAATATTTCAATACAACGGGACAAAAGTACAAGAATATCGATGTAGTTTGGCTATAATGTTTTAAGGAGAATTTGGCTGGATTATGAAAATTAGAAAAGAATTTAATTTGAGGATTATTACGTTTGTTGTGCTCACAGCATTTCTGTTTACTAATCTTGCTTATAGTGAGGGACTGTCTAAACAAGACCGCCTCAGGGTTTCTCCTCAAATGTCAAGCAAGATAGGTAAGAAAAGGTGGAAGAAGTTTTTGACAAGTAACAAGGTTCTTAAGACTGTATTTTTTGCAGAAATAGCAATGATTTTATTAGCTGGTGCAATGATATGGAAACATATTAATACAAAAGACCGCATAAAATATAATGCGGAGCGTTCCTTAGGTGAAATAGATAAAGAACTGGATTTGCTAACTGATGTTTATGCTAGATTGTTAGGTATAGATACAATAGATGAAAAGAATGATGTTTTAAGCATAAAACCCGGCGACATGACTCTCGTTCTTGCGTCTCATGGTTCTGCAAAGGGTTTTGTAGAAGCGAGTATTTTGTTGGATAAGATTTTTGATAAAGCGAAATTAGAAAAGAGGAAAGTCGTATGTTATATCGAGAGCGGTCCTCCTAACACAATAGAAGAGATTAACGATGCGTTTCCTGAATTGGATATTAGAAGGGCCTTAGAAAATCCTGAATATAAAGATGAATTTTTAAAGATGATTACAGAAAGACACAAGAACCTTGCGGAAGAAGCTAGTCAAATTACAAGCGGAGAATTTCTTTTAAATGGTGATATTCTTAAGCACGAAGATCTTGAGACTTTAGAGAATGGACATCAGACTTTTAGGAAATTTTATTTGTCCCTAAAAGCATGCGGAGACTTTGATTTATCTATAATTTATGAAAAGTCAAAGCTTGAAACTTATTTACTTGGATTGGATCAAGCAGCTTCCGAAGATGAAGGTAAAGATATTACCTATTTTGAATATAATAAATATGATAAGGCAAGAGAAAAAGATTTTATAGATATCATAAGCGCTACTTCGGATAGCAGCGCTTATAATGTTATACTTATAGGTGCACATCATGTAGACTTGAGATATATGTTGATAGAAAAAGGATATAGTGTAGCTCCATTTGTTTCGAAAGGGGCTATTTATAATCTAAGAGAAATAATAAATTCACGAAAAAGATCATCTACGGAGACAAAACTATTTTTATAAAACAATTACCCTGCCCATATTCCTTCCAAAAAGAAATCCATATTAAAAGGTAAGGAGTGAGTTAACAGGGGGGGGTAAGCCTTCTTGTACCGTTTGTTGCTTTCATGGTAAGTTGCCATAGAACCAAACGGTACAAGAAGGCTGCACAGACCCTCCCTGAAGATTCACCGGTTATAATAAAAAATCTATTGTATTTCCTATTACCGAGTGGCATAATATATAATCAATAATAACGGGCTTGAAGAAGCCATAACAAAGGGAGAGATAATGCGTATACGTAAGATCAGCGTTTTTGTATCTCTGGTTTTAGTGTTAGCACTTGGTTTTGCTATATCCTCTAGCGCTGCTTCAAAGTATGCGGCAAAGGTGAACGGCGTGAATGTCAAGAGTATGACGCTCGAGGCCGCGGTCAATAATTTTATTGAGAATCAAAAGATGATGGGCATGCAGACCAATGAGGGGGATAGGGATAGGCTGCGTATACAGATACTAGAAGAGTTGATCTCCGCAGAGCTCTTGTATCAAGAGAGCAAAAAATCCGATTTAGGCAATCTAAATAATAAAGTCAATGAGCAGTTTGAAAACATTAAGAGTGGATTTGCGTCAGAAAAGGAATTCAAGGATGTTTTAAAAGAAAGAGGCGTGAGCGAAAAAGAGCTCAAAGAGGACATCAAGAAAGGCCTCTACATAAAGGCCTTTTTGGATAGTGATGTCTATGCAGGTGTTGCTGTAAGTGAGCAAGATAAACAGCAGGAATATGAGAAAAATAAGGACAAGCTTAACATAGCTGAGCAGGTAAGGGCAAGCCACATATTGATTGCGGCGAAACAAGATGCTAGCGATGAGGTTAAAAATTCAGCAAAGGCAAAGATAGAAGAGCTAAGAAAGAGGGTTTTATTGGGCGAGGATTTTGCAGCGCTGGCAAAGGCAAATTCGCAGGATGGCTCAGCTCAGAATGGCGGGGACCTGGGTTATTTTGGCAGAGGAGCAATGGTAAAACCGTTTGAAGATGCTGCGTTTGGCCTGGAAATAGGGCAGACGAGCCAGGTGGTTGAGACGCAATTTGGCTATCATATACTTAAACTTACAGACAAGCAGGCTGCCAGGACCCTGAGTTATGAAGAGATAAAACCTGATATCGAAAGATTTTTATTAAATCAGCGTAAAGGAGAAGTGCTGCAAAAATTTGTCACTGGATTAAGGAACAAGGCAAAGATAGAGATATATTGAGAGAGGAAAATATGAGAAGTGACACTGTTAAAAAGGGTATTTCCCGGGTTGGCAATAGAGCGCTTTTGTATGCAACAGGATGTTCTAAGAAAGACATGCAGAAGCCTTTTATAGGAATCGCGTCCAGTTTTACTGATCTTGTGCCTGGACATATACACATGAGAGGCCTTGAGCGCGCGATTGAAAATGGCGTTTATGCAGGAGGGGGGAAACCCTTTATCTTTGGTGTGCCTGCTATTTGCGATGGTATTGCGATGGGCCACTCTGGTATGCGGTATTCGCTTGCATCAAGGGAACTCATAGCGGATTCTATTGAGACGATGGCAGGGGCGTATAGCCTTGACGGGCTAGTGCTTCTTACAAATTGTGATAAGATCACACCTGGTATGCTTATGGCATGCGCGAGAATTAATGTGCCGACGATTGTGGTAACAGCAGGCCCTATGCTTACCGGACATTACCAGGGCAGGAGATTAGATCTTGTCCATGACGCATTTGAGGCAGTTGGCAGATACAAGAAGGGTGAAATCTCAAAGCATGATTTAGATGAACTGGAGACCAATGCTTGTCCTGGCCCAGGTTCGTGCCAGGGACTTTTTACTGCCAATACAATGAGCTGTCTTACAGAGACAATGGGTATGTCGCTGCCTGGCTGCGCGACTTCTTTAGCTGTATCGAGCAAAAAGGCAAGGATTGCATTCCAGAGCGGCGAACGAATAGTCGAGCTTGCTAAGAAGAGTGTAAAGCCGCGCCAAATATTGAATAGAAAATCCATCTTGAATGCAATTATGGTAGATATGGCGCTGGGTGGATCTACAAATACTGTTTTGCATCTTGCAGCGATTGCAAAAGAGACGGGGGTTGATCTGCCTCTAGCTATTTTCGACAAGATAAGCCGCAAGACGCCAAAGATATGTGACCTTAGGCCAAGTGGAGAATATTTTCTGGAAGATCTTGAGGTAGCAGGCGGTATTCCAGCTGTTTTAAATAGGCTTCAGGAAAAATTGAGCGACAATCCAACGGTTTGCGGGGTCTCGATTAAGAGTATCGCAAAAGCCGGCAGGATTTACGATGAAGATGTTATCAGGCCGCTGAACGACCCTTATAAAGAGGAAGGCGGTATTGCTATATTAAAGGGAAACATTGCGCCGGAAGGTAGCGTTGTGAAACAGGGCGCAGTGGATGAAGAGGCAATGCTCTTTAAAGGCAAGGCAAAAGTTTTTGATTCTGAAGAAGCCGCAATGAGCGCTATTCTAAATGGCAAAGTGAAAAAAGGCGATGTTATTGTTATACGGCACGAGGGTCCGAGCGGTGGCCCTGGTATGAGAGAGATGCTTTCTCCTACATCAGCTATTGTGGGCATGGGCTTATCTAATGATGTCGCGCTTATTACAGACGGCAGGTTTTCAGGCGGTACTCGCGGACCGTGCATAGGACATATCGCGCCTGAGGCGTCAAAAGCAGGACCTATAGCTATTATAAGAAATGGCGATAAGATCACGATTGATATAAAAAAGAGGCGCTTGGACGTGGATCTGTCTAAGGCTGAGATAAAAAGACGACTTAAAAAATGGAAACCGCTAAAGGCAAAGGTTACAGGCGGCTGGTTATCCCGGTATGCAAAGCTTGTTTCTTCAGCCAGCAGTGGAGCGGTTTTAATTAGCGGATAGCGTATAGTGTTTAGTTAAATCCTATACGCTAAACGCTAGAATATGAGGTTTTGAAGTATGAAAATGACAGGCGCAAAGATATTCATAGAATCGCTTAAAAAAGAGGGCGTAGAAGTCATTTTTGGCTACCCTGGCGGGGTAGTTCTGCCTATTTTTGATGCCTTCTACGACAGCGATATAAAATTTATATTAACAAGACACGAGCAGGGCGCAGCGCATGCGGCAGATGGTTATGCGCGCGCTACTGGAAAAGTCGGAGTTTGCCTTGCCACTTCTGGTCCTGGCGCGACAAATCTTGTCACAGGTCTTGCAACAGCTAACATGGATTCTGTGCCGGTAGTTGCTTTTACAGGACAGGTCAAGACCTCTCTTATTGGGAATGACGCGTTCCAGGAAGTAGATGTCAGCGGCATAACGCGGCCTATTTCAAAACACAACTATCTTGTAAAGGATGTCAAGAATCTGACGACTGTTATAAAGAACGCGTTTCACATAGCATCAACCGGCAGGCCAGGAGTAGTAGTGGTTGATCTGCCTGTTGATATTCAGATACAGGAGACAGATTTTCAATATCCTGAGAAGGCGGAGATAAGAGGTTATAAACCGACGTGCAAAGGCCATATCGGGCAGATAAAAAAGGCCTGTAAACTGATCGCAAATAGCAAAAGGCCTCTTCTGTATGTTGGCGGCGGGGTGATTATCTCAGGCGCAACAGATAAGCTGGCAGAGTTTGTCGAGAAAACAGGGATACCTGTTACAATGACGCTCATGGGTCTTGGCGCATTCCCTGGCACGCACAAACTTTCTCTTGGCATGCTGGGTATGCACGGTACGGCTTACGCGAATCACGCTGTGCAGGAGTCTGACTTGATAATAGCAGTAGGCGCCAGGTTTGACGATAGGGTTACTGGTAAGATCGATGAATTCGCGCCACACGCAAAGATAATACACATTGATATAGACCCGTGCGCAATAAGTAAAAATGTAACGGTGGACATACCTATTGTGGGCGACGCGAATAGTGTGCTATCAGATTTCAATAAATACACACAGAAACCAGATATTTCAGAATGGCACAAACAGATCGAAGCGTGGAAGAAAAAATTTCCACTAAGCTATAAGAATGATTCAAGACTCAGGCCGCAATATGTCGTGGAAGAGATCTACAATATTACAAAAGGTAAGGCCATTATCACTACCGAAGTCGGACAGAATCAGATGTGGGCCGCGCAATTCTATAAATATGATACACCCAGGCAATTTGTATCAAGCGGAGGACTCGGCACAATGGGCTATGGTTTTCCAGCCGCAATAGGCGCGCAGATGGGCTGTCCTAAGAAGACTGTCTTTGACATTGCGGGTGACGGGAGCATCCAGATGAATATACAGGAGCTCACAACAGCTGTTATAAACAAGCTGCCTGTTAAAGTCGCTATTCTGAATAATGGTTGTCTGGGTATGGTCAGGCAGTGGCAGGAACTTTTTTACAAAAAAAGATATTCACATACTATGTTAGAGTCATGCCCTGATTTTGTGAAACTTGCAGAGGCGTATGGCGCAGTTGGTATGAGGATCACCAAAAAATCAGACGTTAAAAAGGCAATAAAGAAAGCGTTAGATATAAAGGGACCTGTTCTCATGGATTTTCGTGTTGAGCCAGAGGAGAATGTATTTCCTATGGTTCCGGCAGGCCAACCTATTAATAAGATGATCGGAGCATTGGCATAGTTCTCGACTCTCCGCCTTCGGCGGATCGCTCGAACAATATTGGATCCCGAGCGGACGTCGGGGGACTTCGAGCGAAGTCGAGAAGAACACGGTGACTACAATATGAAAAAAACCATCTCAGTATTAGTTGAGAATCACTTTGGCGTATTAACGCATGTGTCAGGGCTTTTTAGCGCGCGAGGCTTTAATATCGATAGCCTCACCGTAGGAGAGACAGAGGATCCGTCTATCTCGAGGATGACCATTGTTGCGGAGGGAGACGAAAAAACATTGGAGCAGGTCAAGAAGCAGCTCAATAAACTCATAGACACCATAAAAGTCATTGATCTTACAGAAGAGGACTTTATAGGCAGAGAACTGATTCTTGTAAAGGTCAAGCTGGATCCTAAGAATCGTTCCGAGATTGTACAGATAGCAGATACATTTCAGGCAAAAATAGATGACGCAAGGAAAGACACAGCTGTTATAGAGGTAACAGGTGATGAGAACAAGATAAAGTCTTTCATAGAGATGATCAGGCCGTTCGGCATCGTTGAAATGGTGCGCACCGGTCGTATCGCAATGGGGAGGAAGTAATGGCAAAAATTTATTATGACAAGGATGCGGATTTAAGTGTTTTAAAGGAAAAGAAAATCGCAATCATTGGCTATGGCATTCAGGGTCGGGGCCAGGCATTGAATCTGCGTGACAGCGGACTCAATGTGATTGTAAGCGAATTAGAAGACACAGAAAACTACAAAACCGCGCAGGCTGATGGTTTTACGCCAGTTGCCGCGGTCGAGGCAGCCAAAGAAGCTGATATCATACAGATACTGACTCAGGATCATGTGCAGGCAAAGGTTTACAAAGATGCCATAAAGCCAAATCTTAAAAAAGGAAAGGCTTTGGTTTTTTCCCATGGCTTCAATATACATTTTAAGCAGATCAAGCCGCCAAAAAAAGCAGATGTATTTATGGTAGCGCCCAAAGGTCCTGGCGCGCTCGTAAGACAGATGTATGAAGAGGGAAAAGGAGTTCCGTGTCTTGTGGCTGTGTTTCAGGATGCAAGTGGCGATGCGCTTAAGCTAGGTCTTGCATATGCAAAGGGCATAGGCGGCACAAGGGCAGGCGTTATCGAGACCACATTTGAGGAAGAAACAGAGACAGACCTTTTTGGTGAGCAGGTTGTCCTGTGCGGCGGAGCCACTGAGTTAATCAAGGCAGGCTTTGATACATTGATAGAAGCTGGTTATCAGCCGGAGATAGCATATTTTGAATGCTTGCACGAATTGAAATTGATCACAGATCTGATTTACAGAACAGGTATTCAGGGTATGCGTAAACGAGTTTCAGATACCGCGGAATACGGGGATCTCACGCGTGGCAAAAGGATCATAACTGAAAAAACACGCAAAGAGATGAAAAAGATCCTGAAGCAGATCCAAACCGGTAGATTTGCCAGAGAATGGATCAAAGAAAATGAAAATGGCAGGCCTGAATTTACTAAATTAAGAAAAGCAGACGACACCCATCCTGTTGAGGTAATTGGCAAGAAGCTTCGCGGTATGATGGATTGGATCAAATAACTTCTCGACTCGACCACTTTGTGGCCTCGCTCGAAGAATATTGTTCGAGCTTGTCGAGAACAAAGAAGTAGATTATGAAAAAAATAATTATTTTTGATACAACTTTACGGGATGGTGAGCAGTCGCCTGGCGCTAGTCTGGATATAAAGGCAAAGATAGAGATTGCCAAGCAGCTTGCGCGTCTTGGCGTTGATGTGATCGAGGCGGGATTTCCTATTGCGTCGACTGGTGATTTCCAGGCAGTAAGCGAAGTCGCGTCCCAGATCAAAGGCCCGTCTATATGCGGCCTTGCCAGGGCAAAAAAAGAAGACATAGATCTCTGCAGGGATGCGCTTAAGAAGGCAGACCGTTCAAGGATCCATGTATTTTTGGCCACTTCAAAGATCCACATGCAGTATAAATTAAAAAAGGCCGAATCTGAAATATTAAAACAGGCGGAAGAATTCGTAAGGTATGCCCGCAAATTTTCCGATGATATTGAATTTTCTCCGGAAGATGCCTCGCGCTCAGAAGTGGATTTTCTGTGCCGTGTCGTCGAGACAGTGATAAAAGCCGGAGCAAGAACAGTGAATATACCTGACACTGTCGGATATGCAATACCAGCTGAATTTGGTAAGCTCATAAAAACCATAAAGACAAGGGTCCCGAATTCCAACAAGGCCATAATAAGTGTACATTGTCACAATGATCTTGGATTGGGCGTTAGTAATTCTCTTGCAGCGATTCAAAATGGAGCTGAGCAGATAGAATGCACGATAAACGGACTTGGCGAAAGGGCGGGCAATGCTTCATTGGAAGAGATAGTAATGACGCTTAAGACCAGACAGGATATTTTTAAGTGTACCACATCTATAAAAACAGATCAGCTTTACAATGCCAGCCGTCTTGTGAGTAAGCTTACAGGCATTGTGGTCCAGCCTAACAAGGCAATAGTGGGCCGTAATGCATTTAGTCACGAGGCAGGTATTCACCAGGACGGGATCTTAAAAAAGCGCTCCACTTATGAGATCATGAAACCCGAGGACGTGGGTTTTGCCGCTACGAAGCTTGTATTGGGTAAACATTCCGGAAAACATGCATTTAGCGAGAGGTTGAAAAAGCTGGGAATTGAATTAGAAAAAGAGGATTTAGTAAAGGCGTTTCAACGCTTTAAGGACCTTGCGGATAAGAAAAAAGAAGTATTTGACGAAGATCTCCTGGCAATAGTAGAGGATGAGATCATTTCTATACCTGAGACCTATAAGATAGCAGGGTTTGAATATAAAAGCGGCAAGAATATCGAGCCACATGCTATGGTGGAGATCGTGAAATCCGGTGTTACAAAGAAAGTATCTTCTTCAGGGGACGGGCCTGTAGACGCGTGTTACAAGGCCATTGAAAAGATAACAGGGATGAAATTAGAGCTGCTTGATTATTCCTTAAAGGCTGCGACAGGCGGTAAGGATGCGCTGGGAGAGGTTTCTGTAAGAGCAAGATCTTCAAAGGGTATCGAGGTATCTGGTCGAGGAGCATCTACTGACATAGTAGAGGCAAGCGCCAAGGCTTATGTAAACGTGGTAAACAAGATCCTCTTTACCAACAAGCGAAAAGCCACAGCAGAATTGTAAAATCCGCGGAACCAACGCGGAACGTGACGCGGAACTACGCAGAAGTTCTCGACTTCGCTCGAACAATATTCTTCGAGCGAGCAAAGCGAGTCGAGAAGAATCGCTGGATTTATACGAAATTCTAGGGCGGAGAAATAATCCGCCCGTAGTTTTATTCGAGGTTTATATGGAGACTTACGGTATTATAGGTTATCCAGTAAAACACAGTTTATCTCCAGCAATGCACAATGCTGCGTTTAAAGAACTTGGCATTGACGCAGAATATCGCAAATTCGAAATAAAACCCGACGAACTCGAAGATTTTTTGCTCAACAGAAAAGATGTTCTGGGATTCAACGTAACTGTGCCTCACAAGGTAATGGCAAAACAGATACTAGATAAGGTCGTTGACGAAAAAATAACTTGTGTAGATGCCATTAATACAGTGAAGCGAGAAGGTAATAAGCTAAAATACGCAAATACAGATGTAGCTGGATTTTTAACTTCACTTAAAGAGGATCTGAAGTTTGATCATAAAGATAAAAGCGTACTTTTAATTGGCTGTGGTGGTGCCGGTAGAGCAGTTATAGCCGGTCTTTCCAGGGATGTTAGAAAGATATACGCATATGACAGCAATCCAGATGCAATAAAACCAGCAGGAAAACTACAATGTATTTCTGCTGGAGAAATATCTTCGGTAATCAATGATTGTCAGCTCTTAGTCAATGCTTCTCCTATAGGCATGAAAGAAGGCGATAATTCTCCTGTAGACAGGAAGTTGCTTCATAAAGATTTATTCGTTTACGACGTTGTATACAACATAGAAACAGATTTAGTTAGAGCAGCAAAACCGCGCGCAGTAGGCGGCCTTGGCATGCTTTTATATCAGGGTGTACATGCCTTTGAATTTTGGACAGGTAAACGCGCACCAGTAGAGGTAATGAAAAAGGCGCTCCTCAGGGCAAAATAAGGTTACACTTTTGACACTGTCAAAAGTGTAACCTTATTTTGGGAAAATGTGGATAACTTTATAATCTTTATCTTTGGCTCAATGATTGGGAGTTTCCTGAATGTTTGCATATACAGGATACCGCGGGAGGAGTCTATTGTTTTTCCTGGCTCAAGGTGCGTTTCCTGCAAAAAGTCAATAGCGTGGTATGACAATATCCCGCTTTTAAGCTATGTTATTTTAATGGGCAAGTGCAGGCATTGCAAAAAAAGAATATCCTTCCGCTATTTTACAGTTGAACTAATAAGCGCGCTCGCTTTTTTAACGCTATTTTATTATTTTGGATTGACTGCAAAGTTCTGGATCTATAGCTTAGTGACATTCGCCCTTATTGTAACGACTTTTGTCGACCTGGAATTCCAGATAATACCTGATAGGATCAGTCTTGGAGGTCTGGTTTTAGGAATTATTTTAAGCGTTTTTATCCCACAGCTTCATAATAGTTTTACATGGGAAGCAGGACTTATAAATTCTCTATTGGGTATGCTTGCGGGTGGAGGACTTATATATCTTACAGGTTACGTTGGCCAGCTCATATTTCATAAAGAGAGTATGGGCGGAGGAGATGTAAAGCTCATGGCTATGCTGGGCGCGTTTTTGGGTTGGAAAATGGCTATACTTATATTTTTTCTCGCGCCATTTTTCGGCACGCCTGCAGGCCTGTATTTGAAATTTAAGAAAAAACAGGATATAATTCCATATGGACCTTATATAGCGCTGGCCAGTTTTGTTACAATGATCTGGGGTCACAAAATATTGCGTTTATTATTTTATTATTGATAATTACCTGTCCGACCTCGTAGGTCGACCTACGAGGTCGACCTACGAGGTCGGACAGGTTTTAGATGGAGGTGTAAGATGTTAAGATTTTTAACTGCTGGTGAATCGCATGGTGAAGCGCTTGTCGGTATTTTAGAAGGCATGCCTAGCGGGCTAAAGCTTGATAAAGCCTTTATAGATAATGAGCTAAAGCGCCGTCAGCAGGGTTATGGCCGCGGTGACAGAATGAAGATAGAGGAGGATCATGCGAAGATCCTATCAGGATCAAAAGCAGGCCTTACTATAGGCAGTCCCATAGCTATCCTAATAGAAAATAAGGATTTTTCTATAGAAAAATTGCCTGATGTAAAAAATGTGCGGCCTGGCCACGCAGACCTTGTAGGTATATTAAAATACGGCTTCAAAGACGCCCGTCCTGTGCTTGAACGCTCATCTGCCAGAGAAACAGCCATGCGTGTTGTAATAGGCGCGGTCTGCAAACTGCTTTTACAGGGATTCAAAATAAACGTATCGAGCCGCGTAATAATGATAGGCGGCGCTGAGTCAAAAGATGAGATGAAAGAAAAAATAGACGATGCAAAGGCAAAAAAAGATACGCTCGGCGGAATATTCGAGGTCGCAGTAAAAGGTGCGCCAATAGGTCTGGGCAGCTACGCGCATAGCGACAGGCGCTTAGATGCGTTGCTTGCCGCAGCTATCATGTCTATTCCTGCTATTAAGGCAGTTGAAATAGGTAACGGTATTGAGTCTGCGGAAAAGCTTGGCTCAGAAGTGCATGACGAGATATTTTATTCCAAGGCAAAAGGTATTTACAGAAAGACAAACAACGCCGGAGGCATTGAAGGCGGCGTGTCAAACGGTGAAGACATAATTGTGCGCGGCTACATGAAGCCCATAAGCACATTAATGAAGGGGTTAAATACAATAGATATCTCTACGAAAGAAGCGGTAAAGGCAGCCACAGAGCGCTCTGATGTATGCGCTGTTGCCGCTGCAGGAGCAGTAGGTGAAGCTGTGTGCGCGTTTACTATAGCCAATGCTTTGCTTGAAAAATTTGGCGGGGATAGTGTTCCAGAGATAAAGAGAAATTTTCAGGGGTATTTATCGGGGTTAAAATCGTAAGGTAACAGACGAGGTCACGTAGTCAGTATCAAAGTTATGAATCCTATCTGTGTGGCGCCAGCCAATTCCAACAGATAACAGATCTACAGGCGTATATTGCACTTCAGCGATGGTTTCGCAATATTCATCCTTAAATTCCTCAAGATTTACTGAATATTCTTCAAAGATACTTAGATTAAAATCTTCCAGAAAGGGTACCTTTACTCCTATTTTAGTGGTAGCGTCAAAGGAGTAGCTGCCTGCATCAAAGGCCATATAATCCAGCATTTCACCGGATATAAACTGGATGGATTGGCTTATATAGAGATATTCCCAGAAGGATTTGCCTGCTTTTATGCCTGTTAGTAGTTTTTCCCATTCACTTGCTTCTACGCTCCATTGTGCTTCTGCAAAGATAGAGAGCATTATATCTGTTGAGTCAATTTTTTTATTAATAGAAAGCCGCTCCAGGGCAATATCTCCATCATCACCTCTCGCATCCAAGAGGTATTCGACTTTATTCTCTACCTCGATTGCAAATCCAGTGTTTCCGAACAACATTAACATTAATAATAACCCCAGAATTATCTTCATATTTCTGTAGAGCATACCATATACCATCATAATATGCAAGCCTTAACGCCTTAAACCTGCCCCACTTCGGAAGTGGGGCAGGTAACTTCTTGCTTCAAATATAAACTTATGCTATAGTTTAGTTATGAAAAATATTGTTTTAGTAGGTTTTATGGGGACTGGGAAGACTGTGGTTGCGAAGTTACTTGCGCAGAAGCTTAAGAGGGAGTTTCTGGAGTTGGATGCTATTATCGAGGAGAGAGAAGACATGTCCATAAAGGATATATTCGAGAAAAAGGGCGAGCCATATTTCAGGAAGATAGAAAAAGAGGTTGTAAAAGAAGCGAGCCAGAAACAGGATATTGTAATATCAGCAGGAGGCGGTGCAATAATCGATGAAGAGAATTTCAAAGCCCTTAAGCCCAATAGCATCATAATCTGCCTCCAGGCTTCACCAGACACAATAATGCAGCGCACAAAAGGCAATGTCTGCCGTCCCCTACTAAACGTCCCAGACCCAAAGAAAAAGATAGAAGACCTTCTCAAG
>JBHPHU010000024.1:0-17228 GCA_042571405.1 Candidatus Omnitrophota bacterium
CCTTGTAGACAGCGTAGAATATAAATTGCTAAAGGATAAAGTTAATAGATAGAGCTTGCCATGAGAGAGATCCCATCCCAATACAATCCACAGGAAGTTGAAAAGTCTATATATTCAAAGTGGGAGGCGCAGGGAATTTTTGGCGCCAGGCCGGAATCTGACAAAAAACCCTTTACCATAGTTATCCCGCCACCGAATGTAACAGGCATTTTGCATATGGGTCATGCATTGAATAATACTCTGCAGGATATCTTGATTCGATGGAAGAGGATGCAGGGTTTTGCGAGTTTATGGGTGCCGGGCACCGATCATGCTGGCATTGCTACGCAAAACGTCGTGGAGAAAAAGCTTGCTAAAGAGGGAAAGAAGCGAGACGATCTGGGCCGTGAGGGATTTGTAAAAGAGGTATGGAAGTGGCGAGAGGAATACGGGAACACTATTATCACGCAGCTGAAAAGGCTGGGCGCTTCTTGTGACTGGACAAGGACGCGTTTCACGATGGATAAAGGACTTTCTGACGCGGTCTTAGAGGCATTTGTAAGCCTTCATAAAAAAGGTCTGATATACAGAGGAAATTATATTATCAATTGGTGCCCAAGGTGCAAGACCGCGCTTTCTGATGAGGAGGCGCCGCATGTTGAGACAGAAGGGAAACTATATTATATAAAGTACCCACTTAAAGAGGCTCAAGGCTCTGGGCTCGAGGCTCAAGGCGTAGTTGTGGCTACTACTAGACCGGAGACTATGCTGGGGGATGTGGCAGTTGCTGTTAATCCTACGGACAAGAGATATAAGAACTTCGTCGGGAAAACATTAATTTTGCCAATAATAGGACGTGAGATACCTGTTATCGCAGATGATTTTGTGGATAAAAAGTTTGGCACAGGCGCTGTTAAAGTGACTCCGGCGCATGATCCAAATGACTTTGAGATAGGGAACAGACATAACTTGGAACCTGTCCTTGTAATGAATCCTGACGCCACAATGAATGAAAATGCAGGGGCATACAACGGTAAAGATAGATTCCAGGCAAGAGAAGGAATTATAAAAGAATTAGAGGAAAAGGGATTGCTTGTAAAAGTAGAATCACACCATCATGCTGTGGGGCATTGCTATAGATGTAATACTGCTGTAGAGCCTTATTTGTCGCAACAGTGGTTTGTCAAGATGAAGCCTCTCGTAAAGCCAGCTATTGACGCGGTAAAAAAAGGCAAGATTAAATTTTATCCCAAAAGATGGACTAAAGTGTATTTGAATTGGATGGAGAATATTAGAGATTGGTGCATATCCCGTCAAATTTGGTGGGGCCATCGTATTCCGGTATATTATTGCGAGACATGCAATGAAGTTATTGTTTCAAAGGTAAGGCCGGAACAGTGCCCTGAATGTGGCTCCAGGAAGATACGACAGGATGAGGATGTGCTGGATACCTGGTTTTCGTCTTGGTTGTGGCCGTTTTCCACGCTTGGCTGGCCGGAGAAGACAAAAGATCTGGAGTATTTTTATCCAACAGATGTCTTGGTTACTGCGCCGGAGATACTATTTTTCTGGGTGGCAAGAATGATCGTCTCAGGCATAGAATTTACAGGAGAGATCCCATTTAGAGATGTTTACCTGCATGGCACAGTCAGAGACCTGACAGGCAAGAAGATGTCAAAATCTCTCGGCAATATTATAGATCCTATAGATATAATAAATGAATTCGGCACAGATGCGTTGAGATACAGTATGATAGCCATAACAGCCACGGGTCAGGATGTGTTTCTCTCTAAGGAAAAGTTTGAGATCGGCAGGAATTTTGCCAACAAGATCTGGAACGCGTCAAGATTTGTGCTGATGAACACAAGCGCACAAGCGCACAAGCGCACAAGTGCACAAGAAAAAAACTTAACTCTGGCAGATAGATGGATTTTAAGTAGATTAAATAAAACTATTACGACTGTCACCAAGTCACTCGACCAGTACAGGTTCAATGAGGCAGAGTCACTTGTGTATGACTTTTTGTGGCATGATTACTGTGATTGGTACGTTGAGATGGTTAAGCCAATAATAGCGGATAGCGTAGAGCGTATAGCGGATAAAAAAAAGACAACAGAAGGGATATTGCTTTATGTTCTTGAGAGTTCCTTGAAGCTTTTACATCCTTTCATGCCGTTTGTGACAGAGGCAGTATGGCAGAATATAAAGGAAAGAGAGAGCATAATTACAGAGAAGTGGCCGAGCGCAGATAAAAAGGTAATTAAAAAGGATATTGAGCATAGTGTCGAGATTATGAAAAATATTATCGTGAGCATAAGAAATATACGCGCTGATATGAATATCCCGCATACGAAAAGATTTACAGTATATTTAACTCCTTTAAAAAAGGGCGCAGAGGATAGGTTAAAAGGGGGCGTTGACTATATAAAGAATCTTGCCAGATTAGAGGATCTGGTAATAGATAAGGATATGAAAAAACCAGAAGGGTGCGCCACGGCAGTATTGGAGGATTTTAATATATTTGTGCCGCTAAAAGGCATCATAGACCTTGATGCTGAAAAGAAAAGGCTTAATAAGAAAAGAGAAGAACTTGAGAGGCAGATGGGGTTTACCGAGAAAAGGTTAAAGGATAAAAATTTTGTTAAAAAGGCACCTGAAAAAATAGTGAATCAGGAGAGAGAAAAAAGTCTAAAGCTAAAAGAGCAAATAGAGAGATTAAGCGAGACCTTGAAAGCATTATGAAACTTTTTAAAATATCATGAAACTAGCAAGAGAAAAAATCCTGCCAATAATAATGATTGCCTTGAACGAGGATGTGGGGAGCGGCGACATCACTTCCGGGGCGATTTTCGAGAAAGACATGATCGTTCTGGCTGACATTGTCGCAAAAGAGGAATGCGTGCTTTGCGGTATGGATGTTGCGAAATGGACTTTTACCGCGCTGGACGAAAGAATAATCTTTAGACCGATTTATAATGATGGAGCCACTATTAAAAAAGGAAAAAAGATCGCTTCTATCAAAGGTTCAGTAAAAAACATCCTGACGTGTGAGAGAATTGCCTTGAATTTTATTAGCAGGCTCTCAGGCATCAGCACACTCGCGGCTGATTTTGTAAAAAAGGCAAAAAAGACAAAGATATTTGATACAAGGAAAACCATGCCTGGTCTTAGGATATTAGAAAAATATGCTGTAAGGGTTGCTGGAGGATATAATCATAGGATGGGATTATGGGATCAGATCCTTATTAAAGATAATCATCTAACTCTGTGTAGCATCGAAGATGCTGTAAGAAGGGCAAAGGACAAGCATTACAAAAACATCGAGGTAGAGGTTGACAATCTGAAGGATTTTAGAAAGGCGCTGGACTCAGGCGCTGATATTGTAATGTTGGATAATATGAAGGTCGAAGATATTAAAAAAGCAGTGAAAATGGGCTCTAGGCTCAAGGCTCTAGGCTCAAGGCCATTGCTAGAAGTATCTGGTGGTGTTAATATGGATAATGTTGCAAAGATTGCAAAGACAGGCGTTGATAGGATTTCGATAGGCGCTCTTACCCACTCAGCTCCAGCTGTAGATTTTTCGCTAGAAATAAATGTCTAAATTTAAACTCGTCAGCTCATTTAAGCCGCAGGGAGATCAGCCGCAGGCGATCGAGAAGCTTACGCATGGCCTGGAAAAAGGCGCTCGATCTCAGGCTCTTCTTGGCGTCACAGGTAGCGGCAAGACATTTACAATGGCGAATGTCATTGCCAATATACAGAGGCCTACACTTGTTATATCGCATAATAAGACACTTGCCGCGCAACTCTATACTGAGTTCAAGGAATTTTTTCCGCATAACGCAGTGGAGTATTTTGTAAGCTACTATGACTATTACCAGCCAGAGGCGTATGTCCCGCATACAGATACCTATATAGAAAAAGACGCCTCAATCAATGACAATATAGACAGGCTCAGGCTTTCAGCTACAAGCAGTCTTATGTCGCGCCGGGATGTCATTATTGTTTCCAGTGTTTCGTGTATATATGGCTTGGGTTCTCCGGAAGACTATCGGAAGCTTTTGTTATTTTTAGAAAAAGGCCAGAAAATAAAAAGGAATGACATCCTTTTAAGGCTTATAAATATACGCTATTCGCGGAATGATATTGATTTTACGCGTGGATGTTTCAGGGTGAGAGGCGATATTGTGGAGATATTTCCCGCATACAAGGAAACAGTATACAGAGTGGATTCTTTTGGCGATACAATAGAGAAGATATTGGAAATAGACCCCTTAACAGGGGAAGTTTTAGGAGAATTGGAAAAAATAGCGATTTATCCCGCGAAACACTTTGTTACGACAAATAAAAAAGGCGATTGCTTCAATACGCGTTGAATTAGCGGAAAGGCTCAAGGAATTGAAATCTCAAAATAAATTGCTCGAAGCGCAGCGTCTTAATTCCAGGACGAGGTATGACATCGAGATGTTATGGGAACTGGGTTTTTGTAATGGCATAGAAAATTATTCAAGGCATCTGAGCGGCCGCAGTCCGGGGTCAAGGCCGCATTGTCTTATCGATTATTTTCCGGATAATTTTTTGACTATTATCGACGAATCGCATGTCACAGTGCCGCAAATAAGGGGCATGTACAATGGCGACCAGGCGCGCAAAAAAACACTTGTTGATTATGGGTTCAGGCTCCCGTCAGCGCTGGATAACCGACCGCTGAATTTCGAGGAATTTATCGATACGATCAATGAAAAGGTATTTGTTTCAGCTACGCCGTCCGAGTACGAGTTGAACGAATCCAGTCAGGTTGTCGAGCAATTGATAAGGCCGACAGGGCTTATCGACCCAGAGATCATACTTAAGCCTACTGATGGCCAGATAGATGATCTTGTGCGGAGCATAAGAAATAGGGCTGGGAAAAGCCAGAGGGTGCTGGTTACGACTTTGACAAAGAGGATGGCAGAGGATCTTACAGCGTACTTAAAAGATGCGAAGATAAAGGTCAGATATTTGCATTCCGAGGTAAACACTATCGAACGCGTTGAGATATTACGGGATTTAAGAAAGCAGAAATTTGATTGCCTGGTGGGCATAAATCTGTTGCGCGAAGGCCTGGATCTGCCTGAGGTGTCGTTGGTCGCGATTTTAGACGCGGACAAGGAAGGATTTTTAAGGTCGCAGACAGCGCTTATTCAGGTGGCAGGAAGGGCCGCGCGAAATATAGACGGCCAGGTAATTATGTATGCGGATACAGTGACAAAATCTATGGAAAAGGCTATGCAAGAGACAGAGAGGCGAAGAAAAAGGCAATTCGAGTTTAACCAGGAGCACAAGATTATTCCGAAGTCAATACAGAAGGCCATAAAGGATGGCATAGAGGTCGCTAAAAAAGCAGAAGGCGTTGTTCTTAATATAGCTGGCCAGAGCAAAGAAGAGCATGAGGTCGATAGCCTGGTTAGCGAGCTACAAAGAGAAATGGAACTCTGCGCAAGAAACCTGCAATTTGAACGCGCCGCAGAATTGCGCGATCAAATAAAACAACTGAAAAAATCATGATAGACGAGAAAATATTAGATTTTTTTAAAAAACGAAAAGATAAATATGCCTCGGGTGAAGAGCTGAGCAAGGCGCTTGGTGTTTCGCGCACAGCTATATGGAAGCATATTGAAAAGCTGCGTGAAGAAGGGTATGATATTGTGGCGTCCCCTCATCTTGGCTATAGATTAATAGCGCTTCCTGATGTTTTGAGCTCAATAGAGTTAAGGCGAGGGCTTAAGACCGAGATAATAGGCAAAAAGATATATTCCTATAAAGAGATACCTTCTACTAATGACACAGCGCGCGAACTGGCTGCATCTGGCGAGAAAGAGGGCGCATTGGTGGTAGCGGAATACCAGACAAAGGGCCGCGGTAGATTAGGCAGGAAATGGGTTTCACCAAAGGGTAAGGGCGCGTATTTTTCAATAATCTTAAGGCCGGATATTCTGCTAAGGGAGGTCTCTCTGATTACACTTATTTCAGCGCTTAGTGTTGCAAAGGCAACGCGGGAAACAGCAGGGCTTTCCGCGTATATTAAGTGGCCGAACGATATTCTTATAAATGGGCTTAAAGTGTGCGGTATATTGACGGAATTAAGCGGCGAAACAGATAAGGTCAATTTTGTTATTGCCGGAATAGGCATTAACATAAATACAAAAAAGGAGCTGTTGCCTGACGGCTCTACATCTCTTGCAGAAGAAAGACATTGCCAGATTTCGAGGCTGGAATTTGTAAAGGCAGTGTTGGTGAATCTTGACAGATACTATAAGATTTTCAGTAAAGGTAAAATAGATGACATCTTGACCGAATATAAAAAGTTATCCGCGGTGCTTGACAGGCGAGTCCAGATAAATTATCATAATAGGCTTATATCGGGCCATGCAGTGGATATCGATAGGGACGGCGCGCTTATATTGAGGCTCGATTCTGGTTTTAACGAACGCGTCCTAGCCGGCGACATCACAACGCTACGCTAACTGAGAAACCTGCCCCACTTCCGAAGTGGGGCAGGTTTAAAGGTTTATGCTATTAGTAATTGATATAGGGAATACTAGTATTAATAATGGGATTTTTGAAGGCAAGGTCTTCAAGAGGAGCTTTAGGGTCCCTAGCAATGCCAAAAATTTAAGGTCGATATACAAAAAGAGATTAAACAAAAAGATTAAAGGCGTTATTATCGTAAGCGTTGTACCAAAGGTACTTAAGGATGTTGAGCGGGCGCTAGACAGAAAGGTCTTGGTCGTAGGCAGGGATGTGCATAGCGGGATCAAAAATCTCTACAAAAATCCTAAACAGGTGGGTCAGGATAGGCTAGTGAATGCTCGCGCGGCTTACGAGCTGTATGGCGGAAGTTCTATTGTGGTAGATTTTGGCACAGCTATTACTATAGATGTTGTAAACAAGAATAAGGAGTATCTTGGAGGCGTGATTGTGCCTGGCGTTGAGATTTCTCTTGAGGCACTTTCTAATAAGGCCGTGCTTCTACCAAAGGTAAAGCTTGAAAAACCAAAAGGCATTTTAGGAAAAGATACTCGCCAGAGTATGATAAATGGCGCAGTGTATGGTTTTAGCAGCATGTGCGATGGTATTATCGCGAGATATGGACGAAGAAAAGTTATAGCGACTGGGGGTATGTCGCGTCTTATTGCGCCTTACTGTAAGAGCGTCAACAAGATTGACCCGGAGTTAACATTAAAAGGTTTAAGATTGATTTACACAGATGATCACAGATTAAAAGATACAAGATGATCGCAGATGTATTTATCTGTGATCATCTGTAAAGATTTGAAGCTAATATGAAATCTGCGATCATCTGTGTATTAACGAGCGAAGCGAGTTAATTAAGGGAGGTATCTGATGTATAAGATTATATCGAATGAAAAAATAGCGCCGGCACTTTTCAAGATGGAGCTTGAGGCGAGCGTGGTAGCCAAAAAGGCTGCAGCGGGTCAGTTCGTCATGATAAGGATTGACGAAAAAGGTGAGCGCATACCGCTTACTATAGCTGATCGCGGTGAAGATACTATTACCATTGTGTATCAAGTGGTGGGCGTGACAACACACAGGCTTGCAGAGAAAAAACAGGGTGAATTTTTGATGGATGTTGTCGGGCCACTGGGGCACAAGACAGACAACAGGAAGATAGGAACTGTGTGCTGTATTGGCGGCGGAGTCGGGATTGCAGAGCTTTATCCTGTGGTAAAGGCGTACAAGGACGCAGGCAATGAGGTGATTGTTATCGTGGGAGCGAGAAATAAAGAGCTTGTGATATTCAGGGATGAGCTTAGCAAGGCGTGCGACAAGATTTTTATCACCACTGATGACGGTTCTGCGGGCGAAAAGGGTTTTGTCTCAGATGTCTTGAAAAAACTTATTACTTCGGGCAAAAAAATAGATCTGGTGTATGCTGTTGGGCCGGCGATCATGATGAAGGTTGTTGCGGATCTGACACGGCCGCATAAAATAAAGACACTCGCTTCTTTAAATACAGTTCTTGTGGATGGGACTGGTATGTGCGGTTCATGCAGGATAGAAGTGGGTGGCGAGACAAAGTTTGCATGTGTTGACGGTCCTGAGTTTGACGCGCACCAGGTGAATTTCAAAGAGATGGTGGCGCGGCAGGGACTTTTTAAGGAACAAGAGAAACACGCGTGCAAGATAAGAGGGATATTACAATAGGTAGATAGGGAGAGGAACTAAGGGAGGGAGTTGAAGGATGAAGAAGCAGAGCGCCAAAGACAGGATAAAGAATTTCAATGAAGTGGCGTTTGGATTTTCTGAGGAGAAGGCTGTCAATGAAGCCAGCCGATGCCTTTTTTGTAAAAAAGCCAGGTGCTCGACGAAGTGCCCTGTTGAAATAGACATACCGCGTTTTATTGAAGCTATAAGAAATAAGAAATTCGATGAGGCCATTAAAATCATCAAAGAGAAAAATAATCTTCCCGGCGTGTGCGGCAGGGTTTGCCCGCAGGAGAATCAATGCGAAGGAGCATGCGTGCTAGGCGCGAAAAAGATACCTATAAATATAGGCGCGCTTGAGAGATTCGCGGCGGATTGGGAACTTGATCAGCCTTCAGCCTTCAGCCTTCAGCCTTCAGCTAAAACTGGAACTAAGATTGCTGTTATTGGGTCCGGGCCGGCTGGGCTGACTTGCGCTGGGGATCTGGCAAGGCTTGGGTATCGCGTTACTGTATTTGAGGCACTGCATACTGCTGGCGGAGTATTAGTCTA
Source organism: Candidatus Omnitrophota bacterium (assembly GCA_042571405.1). GTDB lineage: Bacteria > Omnitrophota > Gorgyraeia > Gorgyraeales > Gorgyraeaceae > Gorgyraea. Next base: position 8,740 of record JBHPHU010000024.1, read on the forward strand.
TGGTATTCCTGAATTTCGCTTACCAAAGGACATTGTAAAAAAAGAAGTAGAATACCTGAAGTCTTTGGGCGTTGAGATCAGGATGAATTTTATAGTAGGGAAGGTTTCGACATTAAAGGAACTGTACGAAGAAGACTATAAAGCTGTTTTTGTTGGCACAGGGGCGGGCCTACCGAGTTTCATGAAAATACCGGGCGAGAATCTTAATAGGGTCTATTCGTCGAACGAGCTTTTAACAAGGACGAACCTGATGAAGGCATACCTTTTTCCAGAATACGACACACCTATAAATATAGGAAGACGTGTGGCAGTTATTGGTGGTGGCAACACTGCAATGGACTCGGCCCGTGTTTCTCTCAGGCTTGGCGCAGAGAAGGTCTATATAGTTTACAGGCGCTCTGAAAAAGAGATGCCTGCGCGCATAGAAGAGGTGGAGAACGCAAAAGAAGAAGGTATTGAGCTGCACATGTTAACGCTTCCCAAGGAGATCATTGGAGATGAAAAGGATTTCGTGAGAGGCATGGAGTGTGTGCGGATGAAACTGGGCGAACCTGACGCATCTGGCAGGAGAAGGCCGATTCCTATTGAGGGATCAGAGTTTACTATGGATGTAGATACAGTTATTGTGGCAGTAGGACAGAGCCCCAATCCTGTATTTTTGAGCGCAACACCTGAACTGAAGGTTGATAAGTGGAACAAAATAGTTGTGGACCCAGAAACGCAAGCGACAAACCTGAAAGGCGTGTATGCCGGAGGTGACGCTACATACGGCGACGATACAGTAATAGCTGCAATGGGCGCAGGCAAGAGAGCAGCCAAGGCGATAGATAAATACCTGAGTTCTAATGACAAATGAATCATTTAAATCCAAAATCCAAATCTTTTGATTTGGTATTTGGGTTTTGGAATTCATTTGGATTTTGTCATTTGGTATTTGACATTCAACTAGGAGATGTATGCATAAGAAGAGAGTATTAGTTGCCATGAGCGGGGGTGTGGATAGTTCTGTAGCTGCGGCCATTTTAAAGGACGAGGGCTACGAGGTTATTGGCGTGACAATGAAGATATGGCCGAAAGAGCATTGCGAAACTTATAGAGAAAAATCATGTTGCTCATTGCGCGATATCGAAGATGCAAAAAAGGTCTGCGGAGTTCTGGGCATCAGACACTATGTTCTGAATTTTGAAAAAGTCTTTAAAGAAAAGGTCATAGATTATTTTATCAGAGAATATCTTAGAGGCCGCACTCCCAATCCATGCATTGTCTGCAATGAAAAGATAAAGTTTGGCAGTCTTCTCAGGAAAGCAGAAGAGATGGAGTGTGATTTTATCTCTACCGGGCATTATGCGAGGATAGAAAAAAATGGAACCCTTCGACTGAGGGAATCCGCAGATAAAACTAAAGATCAATCTTATGCCTTGTTTTCTATTTCCGGCATTGATAAAATATTATTACCTCTGGGTGATTTAGACAAGACTGAAGTAAGGGCCATGGCAAAGGAATTAGGGCTTAGTGTCCATAAAAAGAAAGACAGTCAGGAGATATGTTTTGTGCCAGATAATGATTACGCTAATGTTATAAAGAGAGCGGTGGAAAAAGGTGACATAATAGATTCTAACAATAAGATACTGGGCTCTCATAATGGGTTTTGGAATTTCACAATAGGGCAGCGCAGAGGTCTGGGCATAGCGCACAAAAATCCTCTTTATGTCACAAAGATAAAGCCGGAAAAGAATGAGGTGGTGGTAGGTTGTTTCTCAGAGATAAAGAAAAAAAGATTTATAGTTAAAGATGTTAACTGGCTTTCAAATAAGACTGAAGAGGCAGAAGTTAAAATAAGATATGCGCATAAAAAAGCAAAGGCGTTTTTAAAGGAGACGAAAGACAGGGATATAGAAGTAGAGTTTAATCAGGAACAGGAGGCGATTACGCCTGGCCAGGCAGCCGTATTTTACGATGGCGAGTACGTGCTTGGCGGTGGCTGGATCGAAAGCGTTTTTGAATAAGATGGAGCAAGGTTTGGCCTCGAAGAGGGATCGTGAATAAGCTGCGAAAACTGAAAAATATTTTAGGGAAGTTGGACAGAGTGGTGGTGGCGTTTTCCGGAGGCGTGGATTCTAGTTTTCTGCTGAAGATGGCAGCAGATGCATTGCCGAAAGGAAGAGTATTGGCTGTTACAGCTGTTTCAGACACGTACACAAGGAGAGAATTAACTCAGGCTAAAAAATTTTCGAAATCATTAGGAATTAAACACGAGATTATTTATACAAATGAGATGAAGGATAAAAGATTTATCAAGAACCCAAAGGATAGATGCTATTATTGCAAAAAGGAGCTATTCGTAAAACTGAAACGCATGGCAAGAGGTGTTGTTATTGACGCATCAAATGTTGATGATAAAAGTGATTACCGTCCTGGGAGTAAGGCGAAAAAAGAGCTCGGGGTGCGAAGTCCTTTACAGGATGCAGGGATAACAAAACAGGAGATACGTAGATTTTCTAAAAGGAAAGGGCTGAAAACCTGGAATCTGCCCCCAATGCCATGTCTTGCATCAAGGATCCCCTATGGCGAGAAGATCAGCAAAAGAGGTAGCGTTTATCGTCGGGTGAGTTATGACGATGCCCACCAGCCCCGCGCCTATGCCAAAGTATAACAGAAAACTGGAGATATAATCACGCGGCTGTAAAAGCACATGAACAGGTGCTACAGAAGCTATAAAGGCATAGATCAAAAGGATAATGATCCAGGGCCCTTTTGCTAAACTTAAAGGAAAAGATTCTCCTAAAATAATGCATGCGAGTAAAAGCATCAGACCAATGGCAGTAGCAAAAAATATATTTATCCGCAGCTTGTATAGCATAAATCCAGTAATAAGCGCCACACCTATAAGCCCGAAACATGGCGCCACAGTCTTTGGCTCTACGCTTAATGTCTTAGCGCATATAGACGCGAATACCGCTATCACTAAGACCAGCGCCAGCCACACAAATCCCAGAAAGATCAATTTTGCCCTTTTTGAGATCACGTTTTCTGCCACATCCGCTATTGATCTGCCTTTGTGTCTTACTGAGATAATAAGCGTTGCAAAATCATGTACTCCCCCCATGAACACAGTTCCGAATACTATCCATAAAAGCGCAGGCCACCATCCCCAGAACGCTACAGCTATAATAGGCCCTACGATAGGTCCTGCTCCGGCAATGCTGGCAAAATGATGACCAAAAAGAATCAGCCAATTCCTGGCAGGCACGTAATCCACGCCGTCAAAATATTCGTGCGCGGGCATCACGTTTTTGGGATTTACTTCAAAGAGTTTTTCTATAATGCGGGCATAAAAAAAATACCCCGCTCCGAGGAACACAACCGAAGCTAGGATTACTGTCAGAGAATTCATTTATCGTATAAAAAACTCCATCAACTCATGGCCGCGATCAATGCGAAATTTGGTCGAACGGGCTTCTTTCTCGTTAAAATACATGATATTGTCCTGCTCTATGTCAGTGCCGTACATTGCAAAACACACGTGATCGCGCGAGTGCGTCCTAAGAGAAACAGGCGTAGCGTGGTCAGAGACTACAAGTATTCTGAATTCCTCTTTCGAGGATTTAAAATGCTCTAGCACTGTCCCAACAACAAATTTGTCGAACTTTTCTATGCTCGTAATCTTCTCCTTTAGATCCCCATTATGGCCGGCTTCGTCAGGCGCCTCCACGTGCACAAATACAAAATCCTTGTCTTTCAGCGAATCCAACGCATATTCTGCTTTACCCAAATAATTGGTATCATAATACCCTGTAGCTCCGGGTACATCTATTACCTCCAGGCCTATAACCCTGCCTATGCCTTTTACTAGATGCACGGCTGAAATAACAGAGCCCTCCACCTTATAAAGTTCTGAGAATTTCGGCATAGAAGGCCTGGTACCTTGACCCCACAACCAGATCATGTTCGCGGGATTCTCCTTTAAATCCAAGCGCACCCTGTTTACCTCGTGGTCCACAAGTACTTGCCTGGAGTCCTGCATTAACTGTTTAAGAAACTCAGCATAATCACCTTTTTTTGGCAAATACCTGGCCATCTTCTTGTTAATAATATCATGCGGTGGTATACATTTCACTCTTACCAAGCTTTTTAATTCTTCGCGATCCCTGCACTTAAACATTGCCAAATGCTTATAGCTCATACCTGCGTAAAATCTTACATCCTCTGTGCCTAATTTTGCATTCAATTCATCTATCAGAGAACTGGCCTCTTTAGTAGATACATTGCCTGCGCTATTATCCACGAGCCTATCTCCTGAGATGGTTACAAAATTACATCTGAATGCCACCTCGTCATCTTTTACGTCTATGCCCATATTCGCAGCTTCAAAAGGTCCACGGCCGGTATAATATTTCCTTGGATTATACCCAAGGATAGAAAGGTTTCCAATGTCGCTTCCGGGTGTCATGCGGCCAGGTATCATATTCGCGAGCCCAACCCTGCCCTTTTCAGCAATAAAGTTCATATTAGGAGTCTTGGCTGCTTCAAGAGGCGTCTTGCCCCCAAGTTCCTCCAGCGGCCTATCAACCATACCATCGCCAACTAAAACAATATATTTCATCTGCGTCTCTGCCCCTTTTTTATTTTTCCCTTTTTCTGCGCCTTAAAAAATGCCTCTACTACAACAGGATCAAACTGCGAGCCCGCATTATCCTTGAGCTCCTTAAGCGCCTGTTTCCCCGGTAACGCCTTTCTGTAAGGCCTGTCAGATACCATGGCATGGTATGCGTCCACAACAGCTATTATGCGAGACTCTATAGGAATCTCCTCGCCCTTTAACCCGTCAGGATAACCACTGCCATCATATCTTTCCTGATGATGTTTAATTATAACAGATACCTTTCTTAATCTAGCTACTGGTTCTACGATCCTGGCGCCCACATCACAATGCTGTTTCATTATGTCCCATTCCTCAGGACTAAGTTTTTTCTTTTTATTCAATATCGCGTCAGGCACGCCTATCTTGCCTATATCATGCAAAAGAAGAGCAACCTTTAATTCCTCCATGTCAATACTTGATTTTTGTAAATCAGAAAGTTCATCCGCTACTACCATCCCATATTTTGCAACCTCATCCAGGTGTCCTCGTGTATAAGAGTCCTTCTCATCTACGGTCTTGGCCAGCGCCAGCACTGTCTCAAAATGACTCTTTTTTTCCTTCTCCCTTAGCTTTTCTAACTTAAGGAAATTCCTCGCGTTCTCTATGGCAATAGCGACCTCGTTCGAAAGAGTAGAGAGCAAGTTAATTTCTTCTCTTGTATAAGGGTCTCCTGAGAACTTCTCTCCGAGGATCAAAAAGCCTACCAACTCCTTATTCCAGAAACTCGGCACACAAACCTGGCAATCTAACCCTTTTAATTCACGCTTCAGCTTCTTTTCTCCCAGGCCCACACGTGTGTACAAAAGCGGTCTTACCTCTCTCTTTAGCCACATGGGCACCGGATGACCACTCGCTAAAACACATCCTTCCAGACCCTGGTTATCTCCTCGACGAAACTTTAAAACAAAATCGCGCGTTTTCTCATCATACAAGAAAACGCAAACACTGCTCGAACGCATGTATTTTTTCACAATGCGCGCTATTAGATTTACCAGTTTCCTGAGATCGGTTATAAGCACCATGCCGCTAGATGCTTGTATCAGCATGCGCTCATATGAAAACCTCTTCTGAAACAAAAACCTGTCTGTCAGCCTTATCAAAATCCATTCCAGCGGCCTTATTGAAAATACTATGATAAGAATTGCTATGAGCTGAGCGTGACGGGCCCAGTCAAATCTGTTGTAAAGGGCCTGTTGAGCGCGAAACACTGCGACTATAAAGCCAAAAAATACTAGCGTAAAAATAAACCAGAAAACAACCCTGCGCCCGATTAAATGCCTTTTTTTAACGGTGACTTTTTTCTCGACCCCCTCGGGCTCTATATACAGATTGTGCATTATGGCTGTGGCGCGCACAATCCTGCCGAGCTTATTCATCTCTTCTGGAGCTAATTCAAGAGTAGCCGGGTCAAACAACCCTCCTATAAAAGAGGTTCCTTCTGTTTTGTGTTTATCTTCAGCGCCCGGATGCATACCATAAAGTATTACATCCTTGGGGGGATTTGGCAGTTTTGAAAATCTCTCAGCCAGGTTATACACCTTAAACATCCCCATGTCACTTAAAACAATATTAGGCTTAAACGTCTTTATCTTTTCCAAGACCTCTTCTTTTGTGAAAGCAACATCCAGTTGATATATGCCTTTGCAACGCTCCTTGTCCTGGAAATATGCCAGTTTTGGACTATACATTATTTTGTTCGGCTCTATCAAAAGAAGTCTTGCTCTGGTCAAGATACTGGAATCATCGGTCAATTCTGAAAAACGTTCTCTATCGTATTTCTTTTTCGAAAGAGTCATTTCTACGATGCTTGCAAGCGTCTCTATTGAAAAGGGTTTGTTTAAAACAGCGCTACACCCTATCTTTTCTATATCCGTTTTATATTCTTCCAGGAAACCCGAAAGAACAACAGTCTTGACGTCAGGATACACCCTTCTCGCTACCCTCAAGACTTCCAGGCCGCTTACATCCGGTATTTGAATATCCACGAGGATTAAATCAACCTTGTGTTCTTTCAAATACCTTATCGCATCCTGACCGGAAAAGGCAATGCTAACATCATAACCCTTTGAAACAAAGAGATCCTTCAGTGTCAGTGCGATAACCTTTTCATCATCGACTATCAAAATCCTCTTGCTCATTCCTTGGTTAATTCCTTTCTCAATACCCTTAATATATCCCCCATCTTCAGGGCATAATTCTCAAAATCGCTCAACAGCTGTACAAGCCGCTTTTTCTCGTCTTCTAACTTCTTTGGATCAAGACCTTTTGTCTCTAATTCATACCTTGTTTGGCCTGAGGCAATAGTGATCTTGTTAAGCCAGTTATTTAAACTGTGAAACTCTTCTCTTAATGGACTAGGCATCATATCCCCCGCTTACTTTCCTTCCAGTAGTTTTTCTATAGTCTCTGTTAAATTCTTCAATGACGCGGGCTTGCTTAAAAAAGCATCTGCCCCAAGCGAGATACAATTATCCCTTGCATCATCCTCTTCCCCAAAACCAGTAAACATTATCACCTTTAAATCCGGTTTCAACATCTTTGCTACCCTTAAGATCTGCGTACCTGCCGGTCCTTCTTTTAAATGCAGGTCCAGAACCATAAGGTGCGGACTATGATCCTTCAATAGCTTAAGTCCGGAATCTCCGCCTGTAGATGTAAAGACCTGATACCCTTTTACTGTTAAAAAATCCGCTATATTTTTCAACAAAGCTTCTTCATCATCTACGATAAGTATCTTATGCATTATCCCTCCCTGTTCTTTTTTCTTCTTTCTATTGGCAATCTAATAATAAAGGTCGTGCCCTTGCCGTATTCAGACTCACACCTTATCACGCCGTCGTGCATTTCTATAAAATCCCTTATAACGTATAGACCCAGGCCACTCCCTTTATTTGAAGTGGCCTTTGTTGTAAAATAAGGCGTAAAGATTTTTTTCTGATTTTCTTTTGTGAGGCCTGTGCCATTGTCTTTTACCTGAGCTATAAGCATATTTTTCTCTGTCTTCAAGCTTATGGTTACCTCACCCTGAGTCATGATCCCAACTTTTTCCTTTAAGGCATCACTTATAGCATCAAACGAATTGTCTATTAGATTGTAAAAACAATCTTGCAAGAGCGCCTCGCTCCCGAATATAACAGGCACATCGTTTAAAAGTTCCAATTTAAATTTAGGCTCTTTAAACCCTCCGACCCCTGACCGCGAATGACTTATGAGAACAAGGCGGTGTGCGTTTTCAATTAAATTGCAAATATCTACTTTTTGAAATTCAACCTTAGCCTTTGCCCTTTTTAATATTGCGGAGGTGATCTCTTTGCCTTTATATACCTCCTGATCTATGAGCTCCAATGTAGACTTTACATCCTTAAAAACAGCCTTCACCTTTTCATCATTTACTTTGTCCATCTTAAGACCCTCAAGCTTGAGGAGTAAAAGCTCAGCCGAAGAACTTATAGCAACCAGCCTGTTATTAAACTGATGACTCGCGCCAGGCGCCATATCTGCCAAGGCCTCTCTGCGGGATTTTTGAACCAGCGCCATCTTTTCTTTCTGGTGAAACTGGGCATTCTCGATTGCCAAGGCTGCCTCATTGGATAAAACCATTAGTAGGTTTAAATCTTCCTGGCTAAACACCTTGTTTGTCCTTCTGTTTGAAAGAATTACAAAACCAATAAGATTATTGCGCAAGAAAGCGGGAATCGCTGTATTAGCCTTTACATTGGAAAGAATGCTAACCAGTTCTTTTACGCGAAGAGGCGCCTCTCTTGGCGCAGAAAGCTTTACCTCCTCAGCCACGATCGGCAGCCTTTTTATATATAAGTCTCTTACAAGAGGGGACTCTTTGGAAAAC
>JBHPHU010000025.1:0-15738 GCA_042571405.1 Candidatus Omnitrophota bacterium
GCACAGCCATGGGCTCGTATTTTTTCGCGTTATTTTTTTTGGATTCGAATAGATCAGACATGGTAGAATTACAATCCCTCGACGCGCTTCGCTTGCTCAGGACGACCCTGAGTCTGTCGAATGGGTCGCTCGGGATATTTTATTTAAGCAAAAATAGTTAAGAGTTTTTGCTTAAATAAAATAAATCCCCGCTAGTGCCGCATGAAAGGCCGTCTTTTGAACCCATTTAGCAAGTGGGTGCCCTCTTAGATGTTTGATGTTTCCTAGCTCCTAGGAACCAGGTTTACAGCCACACCTAACGTTAAGCTCCCAATTTAATGGTGTTGGCTCAAAAACTTCCTTTTCACCGCGCACACCGCAGGGATACCTATATTATAGCATAAAGAGCTGAATAAATCAACTCGAGAACCCTTATCTTATCTGCGCGCCCAGCTCCTTAACAAGCGAGTCCTGTATATCTTTGTGTATCTGTATGACATCTTCGTCTTTTAAGGTCTTCTCGTCTGAACGATACTCCACTGTATAGGCAAGGCTTTTTTTACCTTCTTGTATCTGCTGACCTTTGTAAAAATCAAAGACATCGACTGATTTCACCAGTTCCTTGCCTTGCTTTTTTATCAAATCTAAGATGCACTCTGCGTTCACAGAATCATCCACGAGTATAGAGATATCTCTTTTTATGGAAGGGTACCTTGCTAGCGCCATGAATGTTTTTTGGGACTGCGCGTATTGCAATATCTTTTCCATGTCGATCTCCGCGAGATAGACCTTTTGTTTTATGTCAAACTTCCTGGCAACACTAGGCTTTACCTCTCCAGCAACGCCTATTATATCCTTGTCTATTTTTATACAGATCGATATCTCATCCCTGAATATAGAAGAAGGCGCCTTTTCTATTTTATAACCCATTATACCAATAGATGGTAAAAAGGTCTCCATCACTCCTTTTAAATCAAAGAATTCAAGATCTCTAGACCTTTCCTTCCAGTTGCCTTTTGTAGACCCGCACATTCCGATAGAGAGCCTCATCTTCTCTACCACTTCCCCTGCTTGCTTACCTTTTAGATAAATCTTGCTCATCTCAAAAAGCTGTATAGGGCTATTGCGCTTGCTAAGGTTCCAGCTAACCACTTCGAGCATCTCTAAGATCAAACTGGGTCTCATAAACTCCTGGTTAGAACTCAAAGGATTCTGGAGGCGCACCAGATCCTCAAAAGATATGCCGAGCGCCTCTATGCTGGACCTGCTCGCCAAAGTATACGTAACGATCTCGTTAAGGCCTAAAGAACAAAGGATATTCTGTACCTTTTTTTCTGACAAAATTTCTGATTTTCTCTCTTCTTCATAAGTCTTTTGTATTGTAAACTCGGGTATCTTTGAAGGAATCTTATCATATCCATAAAGCCTTGCTATTTCTTCTATAAGATCTATGTCGTTTTCCAAATCTTGCCTATATGAAGGGCACCTTACAAGTATCTTGTTTTTTCCTTTTTTGACAGGCTTTAGATCCAACCTCTTAAAGATATCCATTATGTCTGTAGAGTTTATTTCTATGCCTAGCACCCGAGGGATTTCGTCTATAGCCAGTTCGATCTCTCTCTCTTTAACTGTCTTGCCTCCTATATCAGTTAGCGTGCCTTTGAGCTTGCCATCTGCGATTTTCTTGATCATCTCTTGTGCCCTTGCGCTGGCAGCCAGGACCATGCCAAAATCAACTCCCCTCTCAAATCTATAGCTCGATTCAGAGGCAAGGCTGAGTTTTCTCTGGGCTTTTCTGACAAGGACTGGATCAAAATACGCGCTCTCTAGCAGGACATTCTTTGTCTGCTTTGATATCTCTGTATGTTTTCCGCCCATTATGCCTGCTATTGCTACAGGTGAATTTGCGTCTGCTATGATAAGTATGCCGGGATCCAGCTCTCTTTTTACTCCGTCGATAGCAATAATTGACTCGCCTTTTTTTGCCTTTCTGATAATGACTTTTCCGCCTTCCAATTTATCTAGATCGAATGCATGAAGAGGCTGCCCTGTTTCAAAAAGAACATAGTTTGTTATATCAACTATATTATTCACGGATCTCACGCCCACCGCGCTAAGCCTCTCAACAAGCCACTCAGGAGAAGGCCCTACCTTGACATTTTTTATAGTACAGCCCACATACCTTGGGCATGCCTTTTTATCTAACACCTCTACCTTTGCAGAACCGCGACCAGGGCCTTTTTTCATGTAGGCCTTTTTAATTGACGCTGGTACGTTCAGAGATCCGTCAACTGCTGCTGCAAGTTCTCTTGCAACACCCATGACAGACAAGCAATCAGGTCTATTAGGCGTAATCTCTATGTCCATAATATGATCCTTCTCCATATTAAGAACAGAGGTGACTTCAAGGCCTGTCATAGTAAGGGCCTGCTGTATCTTGTCCAGCCCACCTTTTATCTCAACATAATCCTTTAACCAATCTAAACTAACTCTCATAATTACCCACCTCTCCAGGAATATTCTACGGCGTTATATTTGTTATGATACCATTTGTAACCGTTACTGTCTTACCGTCTAACGTAGTAAATGTACCACTAGCACCTGACGTACCGCCAGTTGAATATGACACGGCATTCACGTCTCCATCCACGTCTAACTTAGAAGCAGGCCCAGTTGTACCTATCCCAACATCGCCGTTCGACCTAATGCACAACCGATAGTCCTCCGACCCTTCAGTGCCTCCCCAGATTGAAAATCCATTATTCAAAGAGGACGGCTGTTGATTAGAACGCAGCTCCCAAACTCCGTTAGCACTTTCTGTGTTTTCTATCCTTATAGCCGTATGGTCAACAGCGCCTGATGTAACATCCAACGCAGTCTGGGGCGAAGTCGTGCCTACGCCAACATTACCTGTTACTATAAGCTCCTCGTACGCTCCGTACGGAGCAGGATAATAAGTAGTCAGAGTGATCTCTTCTGCAATGCTTGATATGCCAAGACAGACTACAACGAATAAAATTACTGCAAAAAATTTGGTTGTCCTATTCATGGTGGCCCCCCCATTCTTCTCGACTTCGCTCGAAGAATATTATAGCAATATTGTTCGAGCGAGCGAAGCGAGTCGAGAACTTAGAACTGTTTCAAGAACCTCACATCATTCTCGTAAAAGAGTCTGATGTCATCAATGCCATGCTTTAACATGCAGATCCTGTCAATGCCCATGCCGAATGCAAACCCCGTATATTTTGAAGGGTCTATCTTTACACACTCGAGAACCTTTGGATTTATCATACCTGCGCCAAGTACTTCAAGCCAGCCTTTATGCGAACAGACTCTGCAGCCTGCGCCTTTGCATATAAAGCACGATATATCTATCTCAGCTGACGGCTCTGTAAAAGGAAAATAGTGCGGCCTAAACTTCATCTTTACATCGTCGCCAAAATATTCCTTTGCAAACTTCTCCAGTATGCCCTTTAAATCAGAAAACACAATGCCTTGGTCGACCATGAATCCCTCGATCTGATAAAACATGAATGAGTGACTCGCGTCAACCGCGTCAGGTCTATAGACTTTGCCTGCGTGCACGACCTGTATGGGAGGCTTTTCCTTTTCCATGATCCTGATCTGCGCAGTAGATGTCTGGCTCCGCAACAGCCTTCCGCCCTCAACATAAAACGTATGAAACGTTTCTCTCGAAGGATGTTTCTTGGGGATATTAAGCGCTTCAAAATTATAAAATTCCGTTTCCACCTCTGGCGTAACAACGGACTTGAACCCCATCCTCAAAAATATCTCTATAATGTCCTCCATGGTCTTTAAAAGTGGGTGGGCGTGGCCCATCTCTCTTTTTAAACCAGGCAGGGTCGTGTCATTTATCTCAAAAAGCGTCTGCTCTGCATCCCTGAAAGACTGTTCCTTCTCATCCAATAAAGAACCAATCTTACCTTTTAATTCATTGATATATTGCCCTGCCTTTGGTTTGTCTTTTTCCGCTACATTCTTTATGCCTTTTATGGCGGAGGTAATCTCTCCTTTTCGGCCGAGATATTTTACTTTTATCTTTTCCAATTCGTCAAGATTGGCCACCTCTACGACTTCTTTGAGCGCAAGCTTCTCCATATTTTTGAGCTTTTCTAATAATTTCATGCAATCCCCCTTATTTTTCTATATGGTATTTCTTTTTAAACTTATCCAGGTTTTCGTTCGAACCTATAATTACAAAAGTATCTCCTTGTTTAACAACATAATCCGCCTTTGGTGCCACATTTAACTCTTCTTTGCCGTCTGCTCCCGCATCTTTTTTCCGTATACCGATAATATTGAGTCCGTGTTTTGCTCTCACATCCAAATCCCTGATAGATTTTCCGATAAATTCCTTTGGCGGCACTGTTTCCATTATGCCGAATTCCGGGGACAGCTCTATGTGTTCGAGTATAGATGGGGATGTAAGTGAATTCGCTATCCTCGCGCCCATGTCCCTTTCGAGCAGAACTACTTTTTCCGCGCCGACCTTTTCCAAGACCTTGCCATGCTCATTTGTTACTGCGCGGGCAACAACATGCTGGATGCCCAGCTCCTTTAAAATCAATGTCGTAAGGACAGAGGATTCGAGATTTGTGCCTATGCCTACAACTGCCACATCAACATTCATTATCCCGACAGCCCTTAATGCCTTTTCGTCTGTAGAATCCACCTGTACTGCCTCTGTCGCGAACTCAGATGCCTCCTGCACTAATTCCTCGTCTTTATCAATAGCCAATACCTGATGGCCCTTTTCGCTCAATGTCTTTGCCACGCTCCAACCAAACCGACCCAAACCTATTACTGCGAACTGTCTCATTTCGCACCTCATTCTTATAACCTGTTGTGCATAAGTATTTACTTGTGCACTTGTGCACTTGTGGCTTGTGCACTATTTAGCCAACCATAACCTTTTCTTCGGGATATTTATATATAATCTGTTGTTCTTTCATCGCAACTGCGAGCGCAAGCGTCAAAGGCCCTATCCTACCGACAAACATTGTAATCATGATTAAAAATTTACCCACAGGGCTTAATATAGGCGTGATGCCAGTTGAAAGACCTACTGTGCCAAACGCGGACGTAACCTCAAATAATATCCTCAAAAAATAATTAGGCATTGCCTCGTTTCCGCGCTCAACAAAACTTAGAAGCATAGTAAACGCTACTATCCATGCCACAGCCAGCCCTGCTATCATCACTGCCTTTCTGAAAACCGGCCGGGGTATTGTCCTTTTAAACCCCTGTATATGATTCCTGTTTTTTATCATGCTCCATGCGCCCGCCAAAAGGACCCCGAAGGTGCATGTCTTTATACCGCCGCCCGTTGAACCAGGCGAAGCGCCTATGAACATTAATATTATAATGAAAAATAGCGTCGGGCTTGCAAGATCAGCTATTGACACTGTATTAAAACCCGCTGTCCTGGATGCGGTAGATTGGAAAAACGATGTTACAATTTTATCTTTCAGACCAAGGCCATCTAAGATCTGGTGATTCTCGAGCAAAAAGAAAACTACCGCGCCCAGTACAAGCAACATTGCACTGACACTCACAGCCATTTTTGTCTGAAGACTTATTTTTGCAAAAAGATGTTTAACGCCTTCCTTGCTCCCTAAAAAGAGTTTTCGAAAAACCCATCTAAAAATCTTTGGGATATCTATGAGCACTATAAATCCTATACCGCCCAGGATAATCAAGGCGATCATGACAAAATTCGAATATACATCCTGCCTGTATAAAGAAAAGCTCGCGGCATTAAGTGAAAATCCAGCATTGCAAAATGCGGATATAGAATGGAAGATTGAGGAATAGATGTCGCCAAATCTATTATATAGAAGTATCGCGCCTATCGTCTCCAGACACAATGTTATCCCGAGAATATACACAATAAGTGTCTTTAGTCCTAACACAGAATGATGGTCAAGCGCTCCCTTTACTACTACATTTTCGCGAAGCGTAAGTTTTCTGCCCAAGAGAATCGCGAAGAATGTGGATAGTGTCATTATGCCAAGCCCGCCGATCTGTATTAAAAATAATATTACTAAACGTCCAAATTCAGAAAAATCGCTGCCTGTGTCTTTTACAATCAGCCCTGTTACACATGTAGCGCTTGTTGCGGTAAAAAATGCGTCCACCGCGCCTATTGACGCGCCGTTCGCTGAGCTCTGGGGCAAAGACAAAAGGGTTGCGCCAATTAGAATAGCGATTAGGAAGCTGAATATTACTACTTGGGGCGGTTTTAGTTTACGCATATTAATTCGCTTCGCTCATTAATACACAGATGATCGCAGATTACATGTCAAATTCATGCCTTCAAAGATGATCACAGATATCTGTGATCATCTGTATCTTTTAATCTGTGCCCATCTGTGTATTCATTTCTTCTTTACGCTATCCACCAGCTTCTTGAACGCTGGTGTGTCATTTACTGCAAGGTCTGCGAGAATCTTTCTATTCAGACTCACCTTTGCAACTAATAGAGACTTCATGAATTTACTGTAAGACACTCCGAGATCTTTGCAGGCATTGGATATCCTTAGAATCCAGAGTCTTCTTATAGTTCTTTTTTTCGCACGTCTATCTCTGGTGGCATACATAAGACCTTTATTGACTGACTCCATCGTGACCCTGTGCCACTTACTCCTGCCAGCCCTCTGTCCTTTTGCCATCTTAGAAACTTTTTTTCTGCGTGCGCGCGATGCCGGTCCGTATTTCACTCGTGCCATGATTTCCTCTCCTTTGTTTCGATTTTAGCCGTACGGTAATAGTTTTTTAGTATTCCTTGCTACTCTTCCTACGATCGTCGTAGGCCTTCTTAAGCCGCGCTTGCGGCCGGAAGTTTTAGACGTCAGTAAATGTCTTCTCCCCGGTTTATAGCCTTTGAGTTTCCCGGTTTTTGTTACTTTGAGTCGCTTCTTCGCGCCTTTGTTGGTTTTTAACTTTGGCATTTTATACTCTCCCTTTAATATTTATTTTTTAACTCCGCCGCGCGGAATAAAATACACCTGGATACTCCTGCCTTCCCGTGAAGGGCCTTTTTCAACCTCTCCGACATCAGCAAGCTCAGACACAACGCGGTCCAAAACCTTTCTCCCTATATCCATATGAGCCATCTCTCTGCCCCTGAATACCATTGTAATCTTTGCCTTATCGCCTCTTTCCAAAAATTTCTTGAGATGGTGGAGTTTGACCTGATAGTCGTGTTCTTCTATGTGAGGTTTTATCTTGATCTCCTTTAGATGAACTATCTTTTGATGTTTGCGAGCCTCTTTTTCTTTTTTGTCCTGGTCGTATTTAAATTTACTGTAATCCATGATACGACATACAGGCGGCTTTGCAGAAGCTGCTACTTCTACTAAATCAAGTCCTGCCTCTTGCGCCCTTTGCAACGCGTCTTGAGTAGGCACAACCCCCATCTGCTCTCCCTCAGCCCCTATCAATCTAACCTCTTTTATTCTTATTCTTTGGTTTACTCTAAGTGGCCTTGCGATACTAATCACCTCCTAATGTTTATCTTTCATCTCCTGTTTAATCCTATCCAAAAACTCCTCTATCTTTACAGTGCCGAGATTGCCTTCTTTTCTTGCTCGGAGCGAAATCGTGCCTGCGTCTTTTTCCTTGTCGCCCACGATCAACATATACGGAATCTTGTTGAGTTCTGCCTCGCGTATCTTATACTGAAGCTTCTCGCTCCTTGAATCTATCTCAACTCTTATGTCTTCCTCTTGTAATTTTTGCAAAATACTCGTCGCGTAATCCTGCGAGCGATCAGTAATAGGGATCACTGCTGCCTGTACAGGACTTAGCCATACAGGAAACGCGCCTTTATAGTGTTCTATAAGCGTGCCTATAAAACGTTCAACGCTTCCCAGCACAACCCTGTGTAACATTACCGGTCTTTCTTTTTTGCCGTCTTTTGATATATACGATAAATCAAATCTTTCAGGCAGCGCAAAATCACACTGCACTGTTGCGCATTGCCAGGGCCTGCCTAACGCATCCTTCACCATGATATCTATCTTTGGCCCGTAAAACGCGCCCTCGCCCTCATTAATTTCATAATCCATGCCTTTTGACTCTAGCGCCTTCCTGAGCGCACTGGTCGCAGTTTCCCAGATCTCGAGGCTGCCGATGTATTTCGGAGGACGCGTTGAAAGATCGATCTTATAATCAGTAAATCCAAATACCTTCATTGTATCAATGACAAAATCTATCACACCTTTTATTTCTTCTTCAACCTGAGACGGCAAACAAAAGATATGCGCGTCGTCCTGTGTAAATCCGCGCACCCTTAAAAGCCCGTGGAGTACGCCTGATTTCTCGCGCCTGTGCACATTGCCTAATTCAAAAAATCTTATTGGCAGATCTCTGTAGCTTCGAAGCTTTGACTTATAGATAAGCATATGACCGGGACAATTCATCGGCTTTATGGCATATTCATCTTTATCGACCTTAAAGATATACATGTTTTCTTTGTAATATTCATAATGGCCGGAAGTAACCCATATGTCGGATTTTAAGATATGCGGGCCCATTACTATCTGATAACCGCGCCTTAAATGTTCTTTCTTTATATAATCCTCTATGTTCATCCTCAATAAAGCGCCCTTTGGATGATAAAATACAAGGCCCGGACCAACTTCGTCGTGGATACTGAATAGATCCAATTCCTTGCCAAGTTTCCTGTGATCTCTCAGCTTTGCTTCTTCTCTTAGTTTTAGAAAATCATCCAGGGCCTTTTTGTTTTCAAAACACGTGCCATAGATTCTCTGGAGCATTGGGTTTGTCTCAATGCCATGCCAGTACGCCCCCGCAATGCTTAAAAGTTTATATGCCTTTATCTCGCCGGTAGATTTAACATGTGGGCCTTTGCAAAGATCAACAAACTTTCCGTGTCTATAAATCGATACTATGTCACCCTCTAAATTATTGATAAGTTCAATTTTATATGGCTCTTGTGCAAAAAGCTTTAGCGCCTCTTTTTTAGAAATGTCTTCTTTCTGAAAGTCCAAATTGGCCTTGATAATTTTTGCCATTTCTGATTCTATATTGGCAAGGTCTTCCGGCACAAATGGTTCCTTTTTATCAAAATCATAGTAAAAACCATCCTCTATCGAAGGCCCTATGCCAAGCTTCACTTCAGGGAAAAGTACTTTCACGGCATCTGCCATCACATGTGAACAACTATGTCGTAACGCGTCTAGGTTTTGTGTCATATATCTTTCTCTGCGTTTCTGGTGGGTCCACCAACCTGTCATTTTGCTTTTCAAAATGACAGGTTGGACGAGACCTCACCATCTCGCCACCTTTGGTGGCAGATGGTGGGCCCAAGAGGACTTGAACCTCTGACCTCTTCCATGTCAAGGAAGCGCGCTATCCAACTGCGCCATGAGCCCACACGTGTAAAGCAATTTTGGTGCCGGGGGTGGGACTCGAACCCACAAGACCTTTTGGGCCACAGGATTTTAAGTCCTGCGTGTTTGCCAATTTCACCACCCCGGCCTTCTACTTCGCTGTGCTACTTTCGTGCACAGCTTCGTAGGAATCGTAATCTCTGCGAAGCCCGTGAACGTAAGTATCACGGCGAAGCAGGATGGAGGCGACGACCGGAATCGAACCGGTGCGTAGGAGTTTTGCAGACTCATCCCTTTCCACTTGGGTACGTCGCCTTAATTTAAATTCAATAACTCTAAAGCCTCTCTGTAAGCAGTATATTTTCTGTCCAAAAATAACCGCTCTCTTAAATCTTTATATATAAAATCCAAAACCTTTTTAGCTTTTGAACATCTATAAACTAATTGAAAACTTTTATGACTCTTATAAAAATTAGGGCCATCAATATTGCAATATTGTCGTAAAGACTCATCTAGCTTTCTTAAGAACATTTCACTTCCAGAAGTAAATACTGTTTTTAATCTTTTAGCATTTTTATTTTTCTTATACTTATCTATAACTATACTTCCGTCGCCATCAAGATATCCTCTAACAAAATCTGATACAAAGAGATCTGGAATGTATGGGAAAGCCATCGTCAATGATTTCCTTGGGGAAAGCCCTAATTTTTCTAAATCACTGTAAACTGCGTGGCTTCCTATCCTCAAATAATACTTTACTTTTCTGTTCCCATCGGGCTTAATTTTGACAATTGTATGCTCCGAACTCATGAAGCTTCTTAAATTTTTAACAAATGATAAATCAGTACTCGAAAATCTTATATATTTTCCTCTTATATATGGTGAATTTTCCAAGCTTCCATCTGCGTATAAACAACCTAAAACATAAGCCATCTCTCTGGACCAAGTTTTAAAAAAATTATAGTTAATTTTATATTTTATTCCCATGCTTTGATCCCGCCTTAGAAAACAAAAACGTGTAGCATTATCAAAATTACGCTACACGTTGTAAAAATACCTAATATTCATTAAAACGGCGGGGTCCATTTGCCGCCAGAGGCGGAACTCCATCTGGTATGGCCGCCCACATAAAGCACGTTCCCGCCACTACCGTTATGATTATCTGCCTTATCACAAGCTATAGGCTCATCTGAATCAGCTGACTCTGTAAGTCCAGGCTGATACACATAATCTCCGCCATCTGCGCTTGCAGGGATATCGCCAGCGCTCGAAGGGCATTTAAAAACTTCTAGCGTATCTATATAGTCCCCATCCACTAAATCCTGAAGTGTTTTAGGAAATCTTTCCATATTATCTGTAGCATACATATGCAAGGCAATACCGATCTGCTTAAGATTATTCATACAGCTCGTACGCCTGGCCCTTTCTCGAGCCTTGCCAATCGTTGGAAGCAGCATGCCAGCAAGAATACCTATAATCGCTATTACAACCAGCAATTCAATTAGTGTAAATCCGCGCTTTTTCATGAGTTATCCTTCCTCCTTAAATACCATAAACTCTCTATTTTGTCAAGCAAAACATGTGATATAAATGACTTTTCTCTATTATCTATATATATCCTATGGCTGGATTTATCAATAATGCAAACATCTAACTTGTTATTACCAAATGGGTTATGTTTTTTTGTCAGCCGATTGGCTACAATAATGTCAAGATTCTTGCTCTTAAGCTTTGTAGAGGCATTTCTAAGCCAATTCTCAGTTGCTAAGCTAAATCCTACAAACAACTTAGATTTTTTATGCCTGCCTAATTCTTTCAATATATCCTTGTTCGGCACAAGCTGCAGCAATAATGTCTTTTTTCTTTTTATCTTTTTACCAGCAAGCTTTCGTACTCTAAAATCCCCCACAGCAGCACACATAACAAGACAATCTGCTTTTCCGATCTCTTGCTTGAGAATCTTTAAGAGATCCCCTGCTGTTTGTACTGGAATAAACTTTTTAACCTTGGGAGATTTTAACTTGGTGGGCCCGCTTATAAGCGTAACAATGTGCTTTCTTCGAGATGCTTCACTCGCAATCTCATACCCCATCTCACCCGTAGATCTATTCGCAATAAACCTCACAGGATCTATAGGCTCAATAGTTGTCCCAGCAGTAACTATAATCTTAATACAATATCACCTCTTGCCAATATCATACCAAACTCGGCTATTATTGCAAGAGATTATATCCAACTTGGATTTTGGGACTAGTTGATAATCAAACAAGTTCCTGAACAAATAACGGATGAGTTTCCTGACCGGACCGGTAGATATCCTAAGTTTTACTATTTTCTTTCACAATAAGGATATCAGATCGAAAATCTGATGTCCTATTAGAATTATGTGTTTGTAACTTATTGTTTTACAGTATGTTCGAAGAAATAGTAATTTTGGAGATTATTGCTAGTGACCAAATAGTAACTAGTTGGAGTCGTTACGCTATTATAAAAATAAGCGAGGAAATTGTGGCTCTGGGGCAAATGGTCTATGATTAGAAATCTATCTTCATATCTGCTTCTTGGATAGTTGTCGGGGTTCCATCTATGGTTACTACTAATTCTGTACCTTCTTGAGGCGGTAAAAAAGTGACTACATTCCCATCGCCGTCATTTGTCCACATTACTGTTCCCTGTGTATCAAAATCAAAAGATACGCTGATATTTGAACTTTCGGTTACAGTCATTGCGTTGGCCACAGCTAAGTCAGTCCTGCTGCTGATTTCTATATAATCATCTGCATCTCCCGCATCTAAATTTAAAGTAGCAGTAATATCGCCTGGGGCTCCGATACCAGCAACACAAGTTTCAGCGGTTTCTGTCATGGTTGCATCAGCAAGACCATCAGTCAAATCTTCGTCCGGGGGCGTATCCCATGTCTCTGTGGAGGCTGCCGTACTATTATCCCCTGTAAGTGTCACCGCGCCGCCAGCTACAGTCGTATACCCAGCGCTGCTATCGGCAGGGCTATCATCAACGCCTGAAAAAGTCATGGTTTCAGACAATACAAGCTTGAAATTGATATATGACCCTACTGGAATGCTCCCTACCAGAGAAGCTGCAGTAGCCCCTGATATCACGTTGGCAATATCCACAGCCTGGTTTGGCTCGGAAACAGTAACCCATGTGCCATCTACCTTCTTAAATTCAATCCTTACAACAGTCACTTCGTATTTGTCAGCATTCCCGGCAGCATAACAATGAGAAGTAAAACACACGCCTAAAAATAACCCAGTTACCAAAGCTATGCACTTTCGCATTTGCTTAATCTCCACGCTTTATCTCAACAGTTACACCAGTCGTCTTATCTTCTGACCATTTTTCCACTTCTATATTGTATTGTCTCTCCACTCTCTTTAAGACCTTGTCGCTGTGATCAGCCTTTTCCGGATAAGCCTCTTCTGAAAACCCTATGCTCAGTGTCTTTCCTCTATCTTTTTCATAAGGAGGGCCTATTGGTATAGTCACCCTCCCGTCCACTCTGACCTCAGGATCGCCTTTATTATCATCATACACTGTCAAATTTATTACACTATATTTAAAAGGAGCGATCTCAGCCCTGCATCTCCAACCTTGCTTATTTTTAAATTCTTCATAATTATACCAATAACCGCCTCCGTAAACCTTTATCCAATTCATATGAGGGAGCGGTAACCCTATTTCTCCGTCGATACCGTCTACTGCCTTTTCGTATACTTTAGCGGTTGAAGTTTCTTCTACTAATCTTCTCGGAGAAAGCCCTATATAAGTATTTGTCCTTAATTCTATCTGATTTATAAGGGCCTCGAACCCAACACCAACCCTATAATGTTGATCGTCATCTTCAAAATCAAAGTAAGTATTGGCGCCCAACAAAACACTATTATCGCGCAATAACTTTCTGTAACCCAGGCCAAGGTTATAAGCGCTCTCTTCGTTTTGCAATGAATATCTAGCGTGAATAAAAACCGTATTCTGGTTATCTATATCCTGGTACAATGGCTGGACAGTCTCGAAGTAAGCACGCGGTTTTTGATCAGTCTCTACTTCAACGCCAAAATTCGTACGCTTTAACCAATCAGGGATCGCCTCAGAAGATTCTTCTTCAGCAAAACACCGGCAGAAACCACCACAAAAAAGATAAAGCACCATACTGAATATTAAAATAAAATAAAATTTTTTATTTTTCATATACCTATAAAGTATAATGTAGTTTTTTCTGAAGTCAAGTTTTAATGAGTTATGTAAGAGTGGTTGCGCAGGAACATGTAAAGGATAAGAACTATTTCAATAGTTTCTTTGCTTCTTTCATTATAACCTCTATATCCTGGATATGACCCAAGCCTTCTGAGCCGCAGGCTAGAGAACCTTTGATGGGGCCAGTGAAATGATAGCCAGATTTTTTTAGCTTTTGGATGTTGGCCTGTATGATTTTATTTTTGTACATTGCTTCGTTCATGGCTGGCGCGAATAAAACAGGTGATTTTGTCGCGCAGATAATACAGGTAAGCATATCGTCACAGATGCCGGACGCGACTTTACCAAGGATATTGGCTGTTGCAGGGGCAACAAGAACGAGATCTGCTTTTTCAGCCAAAGATACATGCGCGACATCCCACTCCTCAGGGGCCTTGAACATGTCAGAACTTGTGACTTTATTACCAGAAACAGACTGAAACAAAATAGGCTTTATGAATTCCTCTGCCTCTTTTGTAAGTACCGCTTCAGTAGACAAGCCAAGACGCTGAAGCCCTCGTATAATATCGAGGGCCTTGTAACACGCAACGCTTCCGGTAACACCTACTATAACTACCTTCTTGTGCATAACTTATGTTTTCTCGACATTGCTCTGAGCATGTCGAAGGACGAAGTCAAAAATTATGCCTTCGCGCCCTTAATCTTATACGTCACTTTACCCTGTCCTATCTCTTCCAGGGCGATTGTTGAGAACTTTTTAGAACTAGTCTCTATTAATTTCTTCGCGCCATTGTTTAATTCTATGGCCCTTCTTGCGGCAATCAAAGTGAGCTTGTAAATACTGTCGGTGCTCTTGACTACCATTTCGCGTGGCATATAAGACATCTTAAGGCCTCCCTATTCTACATCTCTCTGCAATAACGATGGATCGCAGGTTTTCAAGCGCTGATTCCAGGACATTGTTGACGACAACGTAATCGTATCTGGATAAATACGATAGTTCTTTCTTAGCGATCCTGAGCCTCCTTGCTATCTCTTTTTTAGTATCTGTTGAACGAGACGTCAACCGTTCTTTTAGCTGTGACATAGACGGCGGCAGGATATATATATAAACCGCTCTCATGCCAAGTCTTTTTATCTTCATCGCGCCCTGGACGTCTATATTTAAAAGTACGTCCTGGCCTTTTGTCACCATGTGTTTTATGTATTTCTTTGGCGTAGCATAGTATTCGGTAAACACTTTTGCCCATTCTACAAATTCATTTCTCTTTTTGCGCTTTAAAAATTCTTCCTTTTCCATAAATATATAATCCATGCCGTCCCTCTCTCCTGCGCGAGGAGGCCGGGTTGTCATGGAAATGGAACGACTCAGGCCGCTCAAGGAATCCACTAATTTATTGCAAAGTGTAGTTTTGCCTGACCCTGAAGGCGCTGAGATTATAAATAGTATGCCTTGTTTCTTCATTGTGAGCTTTCTGCTTTCAGCTTTCTGCTTTCAGCGGCTAATGGCTGAAGGCTGATAGCTGACAGCTCAGTTATTCTACGTTCTGCACTTGTTCGCGCATTTTGTCTATTTCACTTTTTATATCTATGACGAGTTGGGAAATCTTTATGCTGGGAGACTTCGCGCCAAGCGTATTGATCTCTCTTTGTAGCTCCTGCAATATAAAATCCAGGCGCCTGCCAACCTCTTTATTCGAGCTAAGAGCGGCCTTTATAGCCTTTAAATGACTACTGGCCCGCGTCAGCTCTTCTGAGATATCAGATTGTTTGGCAAACACCGCAAGCTCTGTCTCTAACCTCGAACGATCCATAAAACTCTTATTTTTTAAAAGCCCTTTTATCTTGGCATCCAGTTTATGCTTATATTGTGAGACAAGCTTCGGCGCAATGGAAGAAATCTTGTTCATAGACAAAGAAATGCTGCCCAGCCTCTTTGTCAGATCTTTATAAAGCGCCTTGCCTTCTGTTTCTCTCATCTTATTGCAATCAAGCGCTGCTTTTTTAATAGCTGATTCCAATACAGGCCATACTAAATTTGCGTCATATTCAGGCTGGTCCTGCACAATCACGTCTGGGAAAGATAATATATGAGAGAGCTTTATCTCGTCTTTTAAGTGAAATCTTTTTTTGATCTTGGTGAGCATATTGTGATATTTTTGGATAG
>JBHPHU010000026.1:0-14478 GCA_042571405.1 Candidatus Omnitrophota bacterium
TAAATAACGCATTTGACATGTGCGATTCGCAGGATGTTGTCGATCTTGTTATGTCCGCGGATATAAGGACTAATCTTTTGGATGATTTATTAGTAAAGATGGATATTGCTACCATGGCGAATTCCCTGGAAGGCCGCTCTCCGTTTCTTGACCATAAAATGATGGAATTCTCAGCTTCTATTCCGAGCGAGGTAAAGATAAAAGGCAGGAATTTGAAGTATATATTGAAAAAGGCGCTATCCAAGGCATTGCCCAAGGAGATCCTTTCGAGAGGAAAAATGGGTTTTGGCATACCTATAGACAGCTGGTTTAGAACCGAGCTCAAGAAATATTCTTATGAGATTTTAATGAGTCCGGAATCTATAGGCAGGGGATATTTTAAAAGAGAAGCCATAAGAGATCTTCTGGAGGATCATTCAATGGGCAAAGCCAATAATGGCGCCCGTATATGGACCCTGTTAAATCTAGAAATCTGGCATAGGATTTTTATAGACGAGAAGATGTGATCTATGCTTCTGCACCAGCGGACAGTGGTCTTGGGGACACAAAATTTCCCCAGCGTGGAAATTTTGCTCTTTTTTTCGTCTCGCTCGTCCGCCTTCGGCGGACACCGTGCCCGCTCGCCGAAAAGAAGCCCCAAGACCACTGTCCGCTGGTGCAGAAGCATGGCGCAAGATTGAAAATATTACAAGGATGTAATCATGATTAGACAAGGGTTATTTAAGGCACTTAGAATAATTAGTCTGAATTACTTATTTCAGAGAACTAATCCTAATAAGTTATATATATTGATGTTTCATAGGGTCAATGATGAGAATGGCAGGTTTTATCCTGCTGTTCCGACTCGTGTATTTGATCAGATCGCTGGATTTGTTTCTAAGAGGTTCGATGTAATATATGTCTCGGAAATAAAAGATTTTTTGAAAAAAGATAGAAGGCGGCCAGGCATTATTTTTTCTTTTGATGACGGGCATTATGATATACTGGAGAACGCGTATCCGATACTTCAGAAATACAATCTGAAATTTAATATAAATATCGTAACAGAGTCTGTTGAAACAGGCCTTCCGCAGGACAATGTCATGGTCTATGACGTATTGAATACGACTGAGAAAAAAAAGTACCTTAATAGCGAGATACTCCCGGAGCCTATCGAGATAGGCATAGATAATGATTTTCCGGTTAAAACGGAGATAGCATTTGTTAAGCTATTTCAGGGTCTAAACAAGCAACAGAGGCGGTTAGTCACAAATGATATAAGGGATAAGTTATCAAGCGCATCGGTCAGGTTTTCCAGGATGTTATCCAGGGAGGATGTAAAGTATTTGCATGATAAGGGCGCTGAGATTGGTTCGCATACGCATTCTCACCCCATGCTTTCTAATATCGATATCTCGGAGATGGAATTTGAATTGTCCCATTCTAAGAGAGTCCTGGAAGAGATATGCGGGGCAAGTGTTGATATTATCGCATTTCCTGACGGTAAGCATGATCAAGAGGTTATTAAGAAAGCCATAGAATCAGGTTATGAATATCTTTTGCTGACAGAGGACAGAAAGAATATGGTTAGCCCTGTACAGACGCGTTGTCTGCCTTCGGCAGACAACGCGTCTGTACAGGGTCTTTATAGAATCGGATTATATTATAAAAGTCTTGACGAGAATCTGGCAAAGATTTTTGGTTTTCATCAGGCCATGTATAATGCGAAAAAACTCTTAAAAAAATGAACGCTCAATATAAGATTGAAAAGATTAATCCCGGGGAGATCAGCGATATAGCGCGATTGCATGCAGTTTGTTTCAACGGCCGGGATAATGTAGATTTTTTTAAATGGAAATATTTTGAGAATCCTGCGGGAGATGCCTTTTGTTTGGCAGTAAAGGACAGCGGGAACATTGTAGGCTCGTGCGTTATGATACCCGAGGAATTTTATGTATTTGGCGAAAGAAAGAAGATTTATAAGTGCTGTGATTTAATGATACACCCTAAATACAGGAGGCAGGGACTGTCTACGAGGCTGGCTTTTTCTTTAAACGAATGCCTTAAAAAAGAGGGACCGCTGTTTCTGTATACACTATGCGGTAAAAACGCTACCCCGACTTTTTTGAAAAATAAATGGACAAAGTTTTGTGATGTAGATATCTATTTTAAGCATAGAAAGCAACTCAGCGTTAAATTTTTCTTCGAAAAGATCAAGAGACTTTTTAACAATAATACCTTGAGACACATCAGTTCAGTTTCAGGCTTATGTAAGGATTATAGATTCAGCAGCGATGATGCGAAGATCCGCATTGCAAAGGATGAAAGATACCTTGGCTGGAGATTAAGGGATCCTCGGTACACATACAAGATAATAGGTTATTATGACAATGACGTCCTAAAAGGATATATCAGCTATAATGCGGGTATCAATGATGTTTTGTATATTGTTGATTTAGATTCAGGCGGCGGCGATGCAAAGATAATCGAAGCATTAGTAAGCGCTGCTGAATTGGATGCCCATAAGTCAGGACATAGACTTGTGATAGCCCTGGCATTTAAAGATAGTATTTTTCAAAAAACAATCAAAAGAAACAATTATTTAAGAAATCCTTTTGGCAGGGGGCCCTTGAAAAGCACAATGGATTTCAATATCCTGGTTGAAGAGACCCATGATAAAAAGATTTTTAATAAGTCAAATTGGGATGTTTATTCTATAAATTATGATGATATTTAGAGTATTCTAAAGGCAGGTAGTATGGCTATTAAGGTTTTAAGGATGATCTCCAGGCTTAATATAGGCGGGCCTGCAAGAAATGCGGTACTGCTGACAGAAGGGCTGCAGCCCGATAAGTACAAGAGTGTATTAATCTGCGGAGAAGTGAGCGAGAATGAAGGCAACATGATGTATCTGGCGCAAGAAAAAGGCATTGACCCGGTGATCGTACCGGAATTAGGAAGGGAAGTATCTTTTAAGAACGATTGGAAGTCCTTCTGGAAGATATATAAGATTATCTGCGCTGAAAAGCCTGATATAATACATACTCACACTTCCAAGGTAGGTCTTCTTGGCAGGTTCGGAGGGATTTTGTATAATATTACTCATTTTGGCTTAAGGAAAAATAGGTGTAAGATATTTCACACAATGCACGGCCATATTTTTAACGGATATTTTGATAAAACCAGTACCTGGTTTTTTCTGTGGGTAGAGAAAATTATATCTTTTTTTACCGATGTAAATATCACAGTGAGCGAGTCTTTAAGAAGGGAACTGGTCGAGAAATTCAGGCTTGCTCCGGCAAAGAGGGTAGTTGTCGTAGAACTGGGATTTGAACTGGATGGTTTATTGAATTTGACTGCCAGAGAAGTATCGCCCTGCATAAATATAGGTATCGTAGGAAGGCTAGTCCCTGTTAAAAATCATAAGATGCTATTTAGGGTTATAGAAAGGCTTCGGACTGCAAACCCAGGACTTCAAACCAAATTTTTTGTGATTGGAGAGGGTGAGTTAAAAAAAGAACTAGAGGAGTATGCAAGAGAGCTAAGCATAGATGGCATAGTAGAATTCAGGGGCTGGGTCAAAAATTTATCCGAGATATATAAAGATTTAGACATAGTAGTTTTGACATCTGTCAATGAAGGCACTCCCGTATCTATCATTGAGGCAATGGCTACAGCAAAGCCAGTGGTAGCAACGAAGGTGGGAGGGGTTTTAGATATCGTAGAAGATAAAAAGAATGGATATTTGATAGATTCCAGCGATGAACAGGATTACACAGATAAGCTTTTAGAATTGATTAAAGACAGCGAAAAGAGGAAAAGATTTGGGAAACACGGAAGAGAGTCAGTAAAGAATAGATTTTCAAAAGAGAGGTTGATAAAAGATATAGATAAGTTGTATAATAAAGCCTTGAGCAAAGGAGATAGTTAATTGTATTGAATTTCGAAAATGACAAATGACAAATCTCAAATGACAAATGAAATCCAAAACCCAAATGACAAATTAACTCTTAGACAAGTCTAAGGTTAATATCAGACTTGTTCAAGAATTGGGATATTTGGCATTTGACATTCATTTGGATTTTGGCATTTGATATTTGGAATTCAAGTTGCGACTGAAGGGAGCTAACTTGAGATGAAGACATTGATTACAGGCGGCGCGGGGTTTATTGGATCGCATCTTGCGGATGAATTGATCAAGACTGGTAACAGCGTTACAGTGCTTGATGATTTATCGACGGGTAGATTTTCGAACATTGCGCATCTGGATGGAAATAAATATTTTAGATTTGTAGAAGGCACGGTTTTGAACGAGTCGCTGGTGGATAAGCTGGTTGAAAAATGTGATGCTGTGTATCATTTGGCTGCGGCAGTAGGTGTGGATTTAATAGTAAAGAAGCCTTTGGAGTCATTGGTTACAAATGTAAAAGGTAGCGAAGTGGTGCTGGAGATGGTGCATCGTTATCATAAGAAGGTGCTTATTACCTCTACTTCAGAGATATATGGTAAGAATACGAATGGCCCCTTAAAGGAAGAGGACGACAGGATTTTAGGTTCGCCTTTAAAGGCGCGATGGGGGTATTCTACCGCAAAGGCAATAGACGAGATGCTTGCTTATACATACTGGCGTCAGAAAAATGTACCCAGTGTAATAGTCAGGCTTTTTAATACCGTTGGGCCGAGACAGACAGGCGCTTACGGAATGGTGGTCCCTAGATTTGTAAATCAGTCACTCAAAGGTAAGGACATAACCATTTACGGAGACGGGAAGCAGTCAAGATGTTTTTTGCATGTAAAGGATGCAGTGGACACGCTTATAAAATTGATGACTAATGAGGATGCGGTAGGCAAGGTCTTTAATATAGGCAGCCAGGAAGAAATAAGCATAGAGAACCTTGCTAAAAAAATAATAGAGATCACGAAAAGCAAATCAAAAATTGCCTATATTTCTTACGATAAGGCATATGAAGACGGATTCGAGGATATGCAGCGGAGAGTACCTGATACTACAAAGGTCAGGAAGGCCGTAGGGTTTAAGCCGACCCTAGACCTAAAAGGCATTATAGAAAGTGTAGTTGAATATAGCATGGCACATCAAGAAAAAGGCAAATGATCGTATTAAAAACTTACCTTATTCCATTTCTTACCTCTTTTGCGCTTTCCATACTTTTGACCCCTGTTGTAAGAAGAGTAACGATAGTTAAAGGCCTTGTTGCTAAACCAAGAGAAGACAGGTGGCACAAAAGGACAACAGCGCTTTTTGGAGGCATAGCTATATTTGCGTCGTTCATTATTCCCTATGTTATTTTTGCGGAACCTACTTTCGAAACTATAGGCATTATTTTATGCGCGAGTATCATGTTTGGTCTGGGGCTTTTTGATGATATCGTAAGCATAAGGGCCCACACTAAACTTATGGGGCAGATTGTTGTCGCGTGTTTACTTGTTACCTTTGGGGTTAGCATAAAGGTCATTCCTTACCAGATAGTAAGCGTGCCGCTTACTATTCTGTGGGTGGCTGCGATCATAAATTCTTTTAATCTGCTTGATAATATGGATGGGCTTTCCGGAGGCATTGCGGTTGTTGTTAGTTTTGTTTTATTTTTGTGCGCTTTTTTAGATGGGAATTATGCCGTAGGATTGCCGGCATTGATCCTGGCGGGGAGCCTGTTGGGATTTTTAAGATATAATTTTTACCCTGCCAAAATTTTTATGGGTGATTGCGGCAGTATGTTTATAGGGTTTATGGTCGCTACAATGGCACTGCAGGGCAGCTGGAAAGAATCTACGCATTTGGTAATGATGCTTGCCATACCTGTATTGGTGCTGGCAGTGCCTTTGTTTGATACGGCCTTTGTTACTCTCATGAGGGGGCTGAACCTGCACAAGATTTTTCAAGGCGGAAAAGATCATGTCTCACACAGAATGGTGGTATTGGGCCTGTCAGAGAAAAAAACAGTGCTCGTATTATATTTTATAAGTTTTGTTTTTGGCGCTATCAGTATACTTTCGGTATTTGCCAAGCCAATAGTGACACTGATGCTAGTGTTGGTTGCAGCTGTGAGCCTTTTGTATTTTGCTGCTTTTCTAGGTAAGGTCAAGGTCTATCCTGATGAAAAGGCCATGGATTTGAAAAAGAAAAATGGCAGGGTGGTGCTGGATGGCATGTTGATGCATAAAAGGAGGATCTTGGAGGTAGGGGTTGATTTTGTACTGATATGCGTTGCATATGTATCGGCTCATCTTTTAAGGTTTGAAGGCATTTTGTCTCCAGTAAATCAGGATCTTATAGTGAAGTCTTTGCCTATAGTGGTGATTATAAAGTATATAGTGTTTTTTAAGTTTGGGATTTATAAAGGGATCTGGAGGTATGTGAGCGTGACAGATCTGATAGGTGTTTTTAAGGCAGTATCTTTTGCCTCTGTGGCTTCAGCGCTTATGGTTCTTTTGATGTGGCGGTTTCAGGGTTTCTCAAGAGCGGTTTTTATCATTGACTGGCTTTTACTTTTTATGTTTATTTCAGGCGCAAGGATACTTGAGAGGATTTACAAGGAGATTTTTGATCGCGCTAGTTTAGCCGGCAGAAAGGTCCTGATCTATGGCGCAGGGGATGCTGGGGAGTTTGCTTTAAGGGAGATAAAGAACAATAAGGTCTTGCAGTGTAAGCCCGTAGGTTTTTTAGATGACGATGAAGAAAAGATAGGCAGGCGCATACATGGTGTACCTATCCTGGGCTCAAGAAATGATATTTCGAAAATAGTTAAACATAAAGAAGTGGATGATATTATAGTAGCCATACCCCGCCTTCCAAAAGATATTCTTGAAGAAGTAATGAGTTTTTGCAGGAGTCTGGACATAGGCTGCAAAAAAATGTCAGATATTCTCCCGAGATAGAGATACTTTTAGTACCGTACAGTATATTCTATCAGTAGAGCATGCTTCTACACCACCAGGCAGTGGTCTTGGGGACGCAAAATTTTCCCAGCGTGAAAATTTTACTCTGTTTTTACGCTCGCTCGTCCGCCTTTCGGCGGACACCGTGCCCACTCGCGTAAAAGAAGCCCCAAGACCACTGCCTGGTGATGTAGAAGCGTTACGCAACATCGAGAGCATTGCATAGGTGTCATAATATGAGAATAGGCATAGATATACGTTCAACCCTTAAAAGATCAACGGGTATAGGAAGGTATACATTTAATTTAGTCAATGCCCTTGCCCAGGTGGATTCTGAGAATAATTATTATCTTTATAGCAGGAAAAAGATTCTGGATTTTAAAAGGCGTTTGCCTAAGCTGCCGGGCGCTAATTTTTCGCATTGTGTGGATTATTTTAATAAAGGGCCGGATAAAGTTTTGCGAGATTTGGATGTATTCCATACTTCGTCTTATGATTTAGAAAAGCCTGGGAAGGCGAAATATATTGTTACGGTTCATGACGTGATTATTAAGGCGTATCCGCGCGGCTATAACAAAGAGACAATAAGGGAGGTTGATGAAAAGCTCAAGAAGGTTTTGAGTGAAGCAGGCGTGCTTGTAGCGGATTCACATAGCACTAAGGCGGATTTGATGAGATTTTACCAAGCAGATGAAAAAAGAATAACCGTAATTTATCCGGGTATTAATATGCCTAGAGCCGAGAGCCGAGAGCCGAAAGCCGAAAGCTATATTCTTTTCGTTGGCACACTGGAACCTCGGAAGAACGTAGACGGACTCATAAAAGCATTCGATTGGCTAAAGAAAGAACATGGCATAAAGCATAAGCTGTATATCGCAGGCATGAAAGGCTGGATGTTTGAAGATATTTTTAAAGCATATGAGGAGACAGAATTTAAAAAGGACATAATCTTTAAGGGGTATGTAAATGATGAGGAATTAGATAATCTGTATAGACAGGCAACTCTTTTTGTATACCCTTCATTCTACGAGGGATTTGGCTTTCCAATAATAGAGGCATTCAGTTATGGTCTGCCTGTTGTCACATCTGGTACTTCTTCATGCGGCGAGCTAGGTAAAGACGCTGCATTACTCGCAGATCCCGCGAATTACAAAGATATTGGAGAAAAGATATTCAGGATTATCAACAGCGATGCCCTTCAAAAAGAGCTGGCCAAGAAAGGCATCGAAAGGGCTAAGGAATTTTCATGGGACAGGACTGCAGGGGGATTTGCAGAGTTATTTATTAGGACCTAGTTTCCCCTGTTCCAGGGAAAGATAAAGAAAAACCTGTTAAATTACTCGTTGTAGAGGTATAATATAAGTTAGACGCACAGCTCTTAAAAAAGGCTATTTTTTTAATTAGATTATGATTAGAATTGGAAAAGGGTATAATTTAGCAGTGATAGTTATAACGGCAGTAATATTATTGCATACAGACATCTCGCATGCTTTACGTATACCGATTTCTTCCCAGGATCGGCAATTCAGAAAAAAAATAACTATTGTTTGCCCCCCCACAGTTTAAATAAGAGTGTAATAACCGATAAGCTGAAGCTAGCTAAAATGGTCTTGCAGGAAATGCCTGTCGCGCTAAAAAATATGGTAAAGAAATTACAAGAAGCTGGTTGTACGGTGTATCTTTTTGGCGGTGTTTTGCGGGATATAGCGTTGGGCGTAGAACCCCAAGATTGGGACTTTGCTATATATGGCGGAATAGAAGATATAAAAAAACTATTTCCTGAAGCCGTACTTGTAAACTCAAAAAGTAAAACTTATTTCTTGTCTTGCAAAAACGACAGAGGAGAAGAGATAGAGGTAAATATTTCTTTGGGTAGCTTAGGGAGTAAAGGAGGTATCTATGAAAAACTATCGGCATCTAACGCTATCACATTTAATCAAATGGTGTTCGATTTTGATTCCTATAAAGTTATTGATTTTTTTGATGGTTTAAATGATTTGTCGAAAGGTATTATACGCGTGTCCAATCCCAATCAATTGCCCATAGAAATCATGATGAGAATTGCCAAAATTGTTGTAAAATACAATATAGAAGATAGCCGGTTTTATATAGATCAAGATACTCATCGGGCGGTTTCGATCTGCGTAGAAAACAATAATATATTTTCAAATGATCTAAAGGTGCAAAACTGGAAATTGTTACGCTCTATATATTTTGGTTTTTTATCAGAGTCTCTTATCTTGACTTTTGAATGGTGGAAAAAATTAGATCTTTTATATAATTTATATTTCCCCGAGTTAGAAAAGTTACCCAGTAACAAACTTAATGATATTGTAGAAAGAGTCAATAGATATCCCGTTGATGAGCACTTCAATATGTTCTTGGATTTTTTGCCTAACGAGTATACCGCCGCGATTAAAAACAGGCTAGGAAGCTACATTGTTCCGGAAAATAGGGTATTAGATATAGATAACAAAGTGCGTTCTCTAGTTTCTTCATTGTAATCAGTGGTTTTGCGTAGAGGCTTGTGTACAATTCTAATGGATTGTACGATGATATATTAGAATCAGGAACGAGGCTTACGCAGTGATGGATTTAGTGTAGGGTCGTTGTAGAGTTTGTGTTGTTTGTATGATTTAAGTCTTTTCCTGCCAGAGTAATAATCTTTTATCAAGTCTTCCAGACATTTTGAGAGATCTTCTGAACGCGCGTCTACTTGATTAAGCATATTGGCGCATCTTTCAATATGTGACTTATCAACATTTTTTCGTTCCAGCTCTTTTTTAAGATTATATGATCTTAGGGCCAGGATACTAAGGCGGTCTAGTATGCTGCCGGGGGTTTCTGAATTTAGAGGCGTTGATTTATCAATGGATTTTACGCGCTTTTCAATGTCTTGTTTCACGATGGCGTCTATAGTGTCTATCAGGTCATTTCTTTTTTGATTATTTTTATCGATATCCCGCTTCAAGGCGGCTATATATTTATCTGCGACATCTTTGCGCCTTGCCTCATCTTCGTATTCCCATATCGTATAGTTGGTTTTAGCAAGCTCATCAAGAGGTTTGCATAAATCTTCGAAAGAAGCAAGCCATTCGTCTATATTTAAAGGTATATTTGTCATAATGAACATATTATAGCAATAATATATTTTATTGACAATAGTTTATATTTTGATATAATAATTTTTATAATTAAATATTGATCTTCGGGACGGGGTGAAATTCCCCACCGGTGGTAAAGTCCACGAGCCCCCGCCTAAGGCGGAGCGAGCAGACTCGGTGTAATTCCGAGACCGATAGTTAAAGGCTAGATGGAAGAAGACGTGAGTTCCTGCGAAACTGTGCACGAAAGTAGCACAGTGAAGCAGAAGTGCCCGGAGATCATCTTCGGGTTTTTATTTGTTAAAATAGTTCTCGACTGCGCTCGAACAATATTCTTCGAGCGAGCGAAGCGAGTCGAGAAGTATAAAAAAGGTCGCTATGAGATTTAACACAATTTCAGAAGTAATCTCGGATTTCAAAAAAGGCAAGATGGTCATTGTAATAGATGACGAGGGCCGCGAAAACGAAGGTGATCTTGTTGTTGCTGCCAAGTTTGCCAGTAAAGACGCTATAAACTTTATGATAAAACATGGCAGAGGTCTTGTCTGCGTGCCTATGGAGGGTCAGCGTTTAGATAAATTAGGACTACGCCCTATGTTCGAGGATAACCAGGATCCTTATAAGACTGCGTGGGCTATTTCCATTGATGCAAAAAAGGGCGTTAAGACAGGTATATCTGCGCATGATCGATCAGTTACTGTGAAGACGCTTATAAATCCAAAAACAAGTCCCGGCGATCTTATGCGGCCAGGCCATATATTTCCTCTCAGGGCAAAAGGGGGTGGCGTTTTGACGCGCGCAGGTCACACAGAGGCATGTGTTGATCTGGCTAGACTAGCCGGTCTTTATCCAGCCGGTGTTATATGCGAGATAATAAATGAAGATGGTACAATGGCGCGTACGCCTGAGCTTATAAAATTTTCAAAAAAACATGGTCTTAAGATATGCACGATTGCAAATTTAATAGAATATAGGCGTCGTTCAGAAAAATTGGTCAAGCGCGCCGCAATAACAGATTTGCCTACGGATTTTGGAGTATTTAAATTATACCTATATGAATCGGAGATAGACGGATCTCATCATGTTGCCTTGGTAAAAGGTAACGTGAATACAGACGAGGCTACCTATGTGCGTGTTCATTCGGAATGCCTGACAGGTGATATATTTAGTTCAAAGCGCTGCGATTGCGGAGAACAGCTTAGGCAGGCAATGAGTATTATAAGCAAGAAAGACAGAGGTGTTTTGCTTTATATGAGACAGGAAGGTCGAGGCATAGGACTTACTAATAAAATACGGGCTTATGCCTTGCAGGATAAAGGACTGGATACGGTTCAGGCCAACGAGGCGCTTGGCTTTAAGCCAGACCTGAGAGATTATGGCATAGGCGCGCAGATACTTGTGGATCTGGGCTTGAAAAAGATAAACCTTATGACAAATAATCCAAAAAAGATCGTAGGTCTTGAGGGTTATGGACTTGAGGTTGTAAA
The DNA here is from genome assembly GCA_042571405.1 of Candidatus Omnitrophota bacterium. GTDB lineage: Bacteria > Omnitrophota > Gorgyraeia > Gorgyraeales > Gorgyraeaceae > Gorgyraea. The sequence continues at coordinate 11,465 of JBHPHU010000026.1, forward strand.
GAGAGTTCCTCTTGAGATAGAACCAACCCCTTGAACATTACCAGAATAAAAAATATGAATACATTTATAAGGCATAAAAGGTAACTATGTTCTGTCGATTCATTCAATAACTATATATGATTGATGTGGGCTATGAGGACTGCGGATTATCTTATATCTATCTAGTCCTAATACCTCTTTCAGTGCCAATGTTTCCCCGGGAAAAACATGTGAATTTAATTCGTCAAAACCGATTATGCTTCCTTTAGTAAGATGTCCTTTAATTGCTTTAAGGCACTTCTGAGTTGGTTCGTAAATATCAAAATCAAAATAAGCAAAGGCTATAATTGTCTCTGGGTTATCTTTGAGATACTTGTCTATTTCTTTTGTGGCATCTCCCTTGACTAATTGATATTTCTTTATCTGAGATATGGGGCTTTCCTGTTCATGGTAATCAAGAACTTGCTTTAAATACTCTTCGTAGCCTTCAGTTGTAGAATAAGCTCCAACTGATACTATATCTGATCCCCCATCCTTCTCGTGTTTTGAAGGATATCCTTCAAAAGTATCAAATCCAACAATCTTACGATTATGGTTAAAAGGCTCATAAATCCCTCTGAATGATTCAAATAATGCTAGATTTTGCCCCCACCTAACTCCAAATTCCACAACTATACCATGAACGTTGATAATTTTTTTGTATATCTCATTCATAAATAATATTCTTGTTAAATCTTGCCTTTTAATAAATAATCCCAAGTTTACTAACAATTCATTATCTGGAATGGCACACGCCTTAAATGTTTCGAAAAATCTTTCCCTGAGAGATAATTCATTCTTCGTTGAAGAATAATCCTTAATTTTGGTCTCTTGTTTTTTCATATCTTACGTCCTCCTCGTTAAAGTGGTTGGGGAGATGGGACTTAAACCAGCGACCTTCCGCCTTCGGCGGACGCGCAAAACTAAATTTGGTCGGGGCGACTGGACTCGAACCAGCGACCTCTGCGTCCCGAACGCAGCGCTCTAAGCCAAACTGAGCTACGCCCCGTACCAATTCTTATCTCTTCTCTATCTGCTTTTTGCTATCCAAGGAATCTATGGTTGAAAGTTTATTGTCGAATTTTTCAAGACGGTCTTCTGCTCTGTCGTAACTGGATTTAATATTCTCTATGTGAGTACCCATCTTATCAAAATCCAGCTTGAATTTTTCAAGAGAGCCTTTTAGGGTTATTAGTTTCTTTATGACCTCCTGCGTCTTCTCCTCTATGCCCAAACCTCTCAGGCCAAGGATAATAACCTGTAAATACGCGTAAAAACTATTCGGTGAAACAGGTATGACCTTTCTCGACATGGCATGGGAAAATATTGATTTCTGTTCCCCAAAATCCTCGTCCTTTATAACAGCTTCGTAGTAAACATTTTCAGCAGGTATATACATAAGTGCGAAATCATATGTATCTTCATCTGGCAAAATATATTTACTTGCAATAGAATTTATATGCTCTCTTATCGCTTTAACAAATTCCTTCTTGGCCCGCTTCCTGTCTTCATCATTCTCAGCTTTTATAAAACGCGTAAAGCTCTCCATGGGAAACTTTGAATCCACAGATACCAGCTTATTGCCAATCTTTATTACCGCATCTACTCTCTCTCCGCTCTTAAACGAATGCTGCAGCGCATAAAAATCCTTGCGCGGCATTATCTGCTCTAGAAGATTTTCCAGGAACAACTCTCCAAGGCCACCTCTCATCTTCGGCGCCTTCAATATCTCCTGCAAGCTCGATATATCTTTTCCTACTTCATAGATCTGCTGCGTCTTCTGATCTAGGGAACCCAGACTCTGTCTGACCTCCCCAAAGACCTTTGCCGTACTGCTAAGCTGAGAACCAACAGAATTATTCATATTATTCAGCTGCTTTAATATAAGATCTGTATTCTTAGAAAGAGTATTACTCCACTCTGTCCGAAGCGCATTTATCTTTTCGTCATTCTCTTTAGAAGAAGAATCCTTATGTTTTCTAGTCAAGAATAACGCCAAAACAACAAGCACAAAAACCCACACCAAATTTATAACAACAATCATAATAGTCTCCTTTTATTTCAATTCTTATTATACTAAAATATATAAGGTTTGGGAAGTTTAAATAGGGATAATTTGTAACCGGTGAGTTAACAAGAGATATCTCATGCATCTTATAGGGATCTGAATCTTAAATTTGCACATGTTTCATTATGTACTATCAGGTGCCCAGACTCACCGGTTACGATAATTTATTGCGCCATTGCAAAAACTTCACTTTATAAATCGGTACCGCGATTAATGGAATTAAATTTCTCTTTTAGATTTTCGGGAAAACTAAAGGGGATCTTTAATACTCCTCCATCTATAACAAGTGCTGTTTTCTCTGATCCTTGCCCCTTTAAACGAAATGCCATATAGAAATCAAAATTGACTATTAAGTTCTGACCATCATACATGATAGGAGTAAAAACAACTTCAGGTTTTTTTCCAGTCAATGCCATATCTATATCCCCCATAAAAATTCCTAGACAAAAAAAGCCTGCACCGCTCGGCCCAGCCTTAGTTGTATCAATTTCACCGGGATTAAGAAGGAGATATTCTGCACTGCTTGAAGTAAATTGGATATGAAAATCCATAATACCTCGAAAAGTAACCAAAGAAATCTCCTTATACCCACCATCATTCTGAGAAATAGACTGCACCTCATGAACTGTCATGTTTGCATTATTAAAGGAACTATAGCCTCCGTATTCTGTAGAATCAGGGGTAGACCTATAAACAAAAGAAGATCGTTTCTGATTTTTATAATCTTTCTCAATTAAGCTCTCCAATGGTTTTTCAAACTGCTCTTTAAAATTAAAAACAATAGCAATCCTAGCAAGGTCCAACAAAGGTGCTTTTTTGAGTTCTTGCAAATCCGGCCGTTCTGTATAAGACTCTAATTTTTTCTTCATCTCTGCTTTTAACTTATCCATTTCTTCTGATGAAAGTTCAAAATCTTTCAAGGTTGGAG
>JBHPHU010000027.1:0-13744 GCA_042571405.1 Candidatus Omnitrophota bacterium
GTAGTTGAAGCAAGTGTTCCATAGATAGTACCGTTCACTGTTAAGTCTTTCTCTATGGTTACATTACCGCTCTCATTATCAACCAAGAGCCAGTTTGTAGTACCATCGGTGATCCTGAAATCGCCTGAAGTAGAGTCAATAGTTATCACGACATTGCCCGTACCTGTGGGATTTAATTCAATGTCCTCATTCGCCCCTGCAGTAATTAGACCGCCTGATACAGTTATGCCTGTGGTCGTACCACCTAAAGCATCCACTGTCAGAAAGTCAGAGGCATCGTAGCCATCCAGCTTATCCGCATTTATAGCATAAGCTACTGTAGTAAGGCGCTGCCTTGGCGTCATCTCGCCATCTGACTCGACCTCCACAGAGTACCAGTACGGGTCATTGAAATCGAGATCATCTAAGGCTGTAGCATTTCCAAGCAGCATGCTGAACACACCCCTACCGACAGTCACTGTCTGTGTCTCTGTCCAGAGCGCTGTACCGCCTGTTAGCGCATCATATATCTTGATCGTGATAGACACATCGCCTGTCACGGGATTATCATCGGCATCTGTCAACTTGCCTTGATAATTGATATACCGCGGTATGTCAGCTTGCGCCCACGGTGGCGCAGCTACAAGATACCCCAATATAAGCACCAGCATCATAACACCCAAAAACCTCTTAGATATTCTCTTTGTATTCATCTCAATCTCCTCCTTCAAGACCTCTCAACTTTACACTTGAGCAAAGCTCAAGTGTAAAGTTGAGAAACCTAAGTTATAATTCTTCGCTTCTTTGCCCTCCGCCAGTCTCTCCGCTGGAGAGTACTGGAACATTTCCTGGAAATAGCTTCCAACGCCTTGAGACCATTTCATCCGGCCTCGTTGCTTCGGCAATAGGTTTCTCTGAAACAAAATTCGCTACCTGCCTGGCGCTCTTTGCGCCTGTGTAAAGTACAAATACTGCCACTGCTAAAATAAAAAACGATATCACTGACAAAACAGCCATATCGTATTTAATGCGATTTGTTGGTGGAGGCGAAACCTCCACCACTGGTGTTGGAACTGGTTGAGGTTTCGCCTCCACCACTCTCTCAACAACAGGCTGCCCCAGAACCAATCCCCTTAACTCCTCCATTCCATCAAACTCTTTATTTAACCGATAGTATTTCAAATTCGCTTCATACTCGGTCTTCAGAATCCCCATCTTTTCTAATTTTAATAATTGCCTTCTTAGTGGACTTAATGATTCTTCTAATTTTCTTTCTAGCTCCCTTAGGTAATATCTATCATCTATATGAGAGAGAAATAATTTGAGAAGTTTTACTCGTATTTTCGAGGTTATTATCTTCTCAATCATCTCTCTCACCCCTTTCTCGCCTGCCCCGTAACAAATCGAAGATTTTGGTACGGGTGTTCCTCTTTCAGGAACGCTTGTTCCCTTTTAGGGCACAAGCAAGACAAAATAAAAAGCTCATCCTTCATCCGAAGAATGAGCTTCAAAATTTTAGATCCTTTTGGCAGCTGACAACCATAAGTCACTAGGACTTGTAGGCTCTAAAGCTTTGTGCCCCATTCTTTCGAATGGTTTACCCTTATCAATTGAATCTTGATAAGTCACATCTTTATCTACTATAAGTATATCATATATGCCATGAATAGTCAAGGCATACCTCGTTCGCCCAAATTGACCTCCTTTTTTACCTCAATTTAAACGATTTTAACTAGTTCAAAGTATACCACAGAACTATCCATTGTCAACATATTGTGGATAATTTTTACCTAAACCACTATAAGTGTAAGCGTTTTCAATATGTTGGGGCTCTAAAACTTATCCCCACAATTAGTAGGCTTAGGCCATGAAAGGATCGAAATCGCTAGGAAAATTTGCAGTAAGTTCCATTGGAGTATTTTTGGTGGGATGGATAAAACGGATTGATCTGGCATGCAATGCTTGTCTTGATAGACCTTTGATTTCCGGACCATTGTAAAGCGTGTCTCCCAATACCGGGTGACCGATATGTAACAAATGGATACGTATTTGATGCGTTCGGCCAGTCTTTGGTTTTACTTCAAGAACCGTAAAATTCCTATCTTTGTCTCTCTTAAGAACATGGTAAAACGTGATTGAATCTTTGCCTTTTTCCTCGTCTATTGTCATCCTGCGCCTATCTCTTTTATCATGCCCAATAGGCGCCTTAATCATATCCTCATCCAGGTTAACGATTCCTTTTACTATTGCTATATAAGTCTTGGAAATAGTCCTATTCTTCAGTTGATTCGCAATCTTCCTATGCGCGACTCCGGTCTTTGCTACAAGCATTATCCCTGAGGTGCCCTTGTCTAGACGATGCACTATGCCAGGTCTTAAAACGTGTATCTGGTCAGAGGTATCTTCTTTAGGCTCATTAAACTTTGTCAAAAATCCAGGATAACTTAAAAGCGCATTAACTAAAGTCCCTGAATAATTCCCGCACGCGGGATGCACTACCATACCTGCCGGCTTATTCACTGCCAGCATATCATCATCCTCATAAACTATCTCGAGCGGCACCTTTTCTGCCTTGGGGATTTTCCTGTCATGCTCGGCAAAATTTTCTTTCTCGAGCTTCTCCATATCTATTTCTATCACATCATCTGTCTTTACCTTATGCCCTGATTTTACATGCTCCCCATTCAACAAAACTTCACTCCGCTCTATCATCCCCTGCACCAACGACCGAGAAATCTCCATCTCCGGCTTCAAGGCACACACATTCTTAGTCGTCACATTATCAACGCGCTTGCCATTGTCTTCATTTACTACGATCAATTTATACATGATGTATTATTATAATATCAATGCGGTAGGTTTTACAAGTACTTTAGTTGGGCGCAGAAAAGAGGTGCTTAAAAAGTCTGAAAAGGCAGCGGCGTATTTTGAAACATTTTCTTTTCTTATTCTTTGAAACAGTAAAATCCACTACATTGGAATTAACTTTTTCGCCATCACAATATAAAACACAATACGCCTGATGCTGTCCTGATTTTCTTCTTATATAAAAATTATTCTCGCGATATCCATCCAATCTAATTCTTCTCGATCTAATCAATTTTCCATCCAAAAAAAGTCCCAGCCTCGCATGCAATTTAGAACTTGAGAAACAGCATGCTGTCAATTTCATAAGTCTATTCCGTGCGTATAACTTCTTATCTAAATGCAATTCGACACTCACTTCTTCACCTGCATCAAAAAATAAAGAGCCCCGCAAGACTGCTGACTCATCTTCACAAAATCCATAAATAATCCTGTAAAGGCCAAGATCTAAAAGCTCAGGACTAATCACTTGTTCCAAGTCATTGTCACCCTCGGATAGATAAACTTCTTCATTTATAACTTCAATCGCGCTGGAATCAGGCCCTATCAAGTATGCCATAAACTTAAGTAAATATGTGTCTTCTGATTGAAGCTTCCAATTAATGGTGATATCTTCTCCATCTGTATAGTTATTTTTATCACATGATGCCTCGACTACCTTGATTTGAATGCCCGGCTTTTCTTCGCCCTCTATTAAAAGTGAATTCAGGTACAATGCCTTTCCGGAAGAAAAATAAATCCCGTAATAAATCTTCTCCTGACCGCTCACTTCAGGGATATCAAAAACTAATTCTTCCGCATCTACTAATGTAAAATCTTTCTTATCCTCGAAACTCCCGCATCTTACTTCAGCAGAAAGAGTTACGCCCGTTACCGTGCCAATATTTTCTATATTAAGCCTAAAAAGATTGTCCCAAAACTCAGACTCAACGTCAATTTTAATGCCAAGGATTTTAAATTCCACCGCATGCTTTTCTCCATTAAAAATATACTCTGCGCTATACACCCCTTCTTCCATATCCGCGGGAAGCGGGAATCCAAAGTTTATCTCTTTTTCTTCACCCGGCTCTAAAAACTCATACAAACTATCGCTGAATAAATCCAGAAATCCAAAAGTAATATCACACCCTCCTCCGGCAGTACCTGTGTTTTTTACTCTAAATTTAAAAGAAGCCTCTTCGCCTGCATAAAACATAGCATTCTCATTGATTGAGCAATCTATCGACAGCTCCGGAACAAGCACTGACTCTGCAGGTATATCCAAGTCACTAACATAAAATTTTTCTATAACCTGTGAATTTATTGGTGGATTTGAAGAGCTCAATGCAGCTTGTAAATAATATTTAGTGCATTTTTCAAAACCCGGGATCGCAATCTCTATCTCTTTTCTGCCCATTGCTTCAGGAATATTTATAGTCTGACTAAAAAGCTCGGGTTCCTCTATTACATATCCCTCTTCGGGGACATAAATTACCTTTAGCCTGTATCTCAAAAGAGAAGTTTCGCTATTATATCTATCAAGAACCTCGATAAAATAATTAGAAGGAACATCTACCTCAAACTCCATCGCTAAATCTTCTCCGGCAAAACCCGCGGTTGAGTTAATCCAGGAATCAGTGCCTTCCCTGTAAAGCTTGATATAAGGGCGTATATTTTGAGGCACATCATTTAAAGAGATGACTATCTTCCCTGCATCCGGAATTGACAATTTATAAAAATCAGAATCTCCTTTTGTAGAGACTGTTGCAAAGAGATTTTGCCCAAAACTCAAAAGAACAGCTTCCTCTTTTGTATTGTTCGGCTCATGCCCATCCAGCGTATTTATAAAATACGACTTGAACGAATAAGTCTCAAATGAAGAAAAGCTCGAATACCAATCCTTTATCATAAGATAATACTGACCCGGCTCCCTTATCTCTGCTTCAAAAGCTATTTTCTCTCCTGAAGACCCGGCCTTCTGAGAGATTATGTTGCCTAAAGAATCATATATCTTCATAGAAGGCCTCAGTCCTGCTGGTACCTCAAGCATCCCAATATAAAGAATACCTTTTTCTTCTATATTAAAGACAAAATAGTCCTGATCAGCCTTTGGAAATACGGTAGAAACAACTTCCTGTCTTATGTTGATTTCCTTTGCATGCTCAAAATCATGATTTGGCTCATATTGGTCAGCGCCTGAATCCAGACTTATCCCCAGGGCATATTCTTCCTGTGAAGAACAGTTATTATATTTATCCTTTAAATGTATAAAATATTCTCCTGGCACAGTAATCTCTAAAAAATGCTCTATATCCTCTCCGGCAAATGCAGCTGTATTGCTTATCCAATTGCCCGCAACATCATGAATAATGATATGCGGAGTAAGTTCATCAGGTACATTACTAAGAGACAGGGTCAACTGAGATGCTGATTCAACTTGAATTTTAAAATAATCCTCATCACCATAATCATAGATCGCACCTTGCACAATAGCGTCTGGACTTACCTCAGTCGCTGTGTCAAAATCATTATTAGGCTCGGTCTCCTGTATTTCTTGTTTTATCGTACCATTCTCGGCTGTACTCGAAGAATAATATTGTTCGAGCTTGTCGAGAATAATATTATTGCCCCCTTCGTCCATTTGCAATTCCTCTATTATGCCTTCAGGCTGCACACTCAATTCATAAGTCCCAACAGGTACATGTCTAAAATCAAATACTCCTTCGCTTGAAACAACAGCGTCTCTTATGCACGCATCAGAACCAGCTACGTCCACAGGCTCCAGGACTACTCTAGAGCCTATTGCATCTTCGATCGTACCTGAAAGATTGCCATAACCTGTAATGCTCAAAACAAAATCCAGATTATTCGTACCCGGTAATATATTTACATTTTGCTCGATCTTATCAAAACCAGGTGCATGTATATCTAAACTCAACTCGCCTTTATTCAGATTGGTTAATCTATATTGGCCTTCATCGTCTGTATACACGCCATTTATCACGGCACCCTTTATAGGAACGCCTTCTGTATTTTTTATTATTCCCCACAGATCCCCTGATCCTGCGCTGGACAACACCCTTATGTCAAGAATAGCCTCTTTTATTATCTCCTCTTTGGCATCTATAATTATTTTTGCCAATATAGGCTCTCCCGGCTTGTATATGGCTTTTTCCATAGCTATTTCCAAATACTCAGAACTATTGGGTAAGTCATCATCTGTAAAAAACAAAGGCCCCGGTACATCTATATCTACGCTTGCGGCACCTGCAAGCGTAGAATTAGAAAAAGAATTGAGCCTTATCTTGTATATGCCTGCCGAAACCTCCATAGGTATATCGAAATCCCGATCCCAAGATACAGTCTCTTTACTGGTCAACCTTAGGGTTTCTGTATTGTAGTATATTTCATTATATTCCGGATCAACGATGTTTAAAACAAGCAAAAGGTCAATACTGATTCCCGAATTATTTGTTATGTAAGACTGTATTTGGATTTTCTGACCAGGCGCATACTGCATTCTGTCAGTAGTCATACCTATGTCTACACTTGATTTAAAGACATTTATGCCTCTTTCTCTGTAACCCAAAAATACATTACCGGAAGAATAGAAGTCTGCAAATACCCAGCCTGTCTTGGTTACTATTGCCTCTTTATCGAAACTGGCTGTAGTCCTGGCTGACACATTAACAGATTCCGTAAATTCCATCTCGCCATACGTAGAGCCGGCCTTGCATTTTATAACCTCATCCTGATTGGTATTATTAGTCAGATGAAAACTAACTGTGGCATTGGCACCTTTAATATAATTCTCAGTGTCAGTAGTTATGCCAAACGCGAAAGAAGTATTTTCTACAGTACCTTCTGGAGGCTGCGAAAAAGAAAAGTAAAAACCTTCTGTCTGAGGCTGAATTACTTCAGAATCAGAGTCATAAAGAATATAGTCAACGCAATAAATACCAGGCTGGCTCAAGAGGCTTTGCAATACAAAGACTGGATTTTCAGATACACTTTCTTCGATAATGTCATTATCCGGAGATTTTAAAATCATCCTTATTTTATCAAAGTTTCTGTTAACATCTATTCTTTGCCTAAACTCTGATCCTGCTTTGTACTCTGGAAGGCTAGCGCTATTCTTTGACCATCTGATAGTATCCCTCACTAGGCTAATTTCCGGAGCGCCTGCCTGTCCTTTCGTACATCCCCAGTCTGTATAGACAGATGCAACGACCACTTTGCCACCCCCATAATCATACATGAGCATTGCCGGCATTAAATTCTTCCTCCTCCTGAGAAAGATTTTTGAATTCTCAGGATAACTCGTGAAATAGCCATCTAACTTTACGTCAGGATATAGTTCTGTTTGAGATGACAAGATCTGATGAAATGTCTCTATGTATGCTGCCTGGCGATAACACAGCGCATCCTCTTGCCATCCATACCCTTTTACCTCGCCTGTTGGAAGAGAGTAAAAATCATAGCCATATTGCTGCGACAGGCATATCAGCGTACCTCCATTCCTTACGAATTCAGAGAGTTTCTTTTTGAATATATCTGAATTGGAAATTCCGGACAGGCCGCCTGTAGGAATTATTAATACCTTCTGTTCGTTTAATATTGAGGGGCTGAATGTATGATCTATTATACGAACAGGCTCTCTGACTTCTTCGATTATGAATTTAGCAAGTTCGTTATAGTAGCCATTGGCCAAAATAGCAATATCAGGACACTGAAGATATTCTTCTGATGCCTCTGCAAAAGAATCATGCAGTATTTCATTTTTTTCACTTAGTATATCGTCCCATTTTTCTATAACAGTTTCTTCTGTCTCGCCTTCGTCTATCTCCTTTTGTGCCTTATCAAAAAGATATAGCGCGTTCCAATATTCAAGAAGCGCCTCTTTCTGCTTTCTGCCGGCTATCCTTAAATAAAGATCAAAGAGGCCGCGAGGGCTTATATTAATACCTTTCGCAAAAGTAATAACATCAAATGTATCATCTGGATGGTCAATACCGATTCCGGGGCCCAGTAAGAAAGCAATCGTGTTTTTACTTAGATAAGGTTTATATCTACTGAAAAAGTTGCTTTCATCTCCTTTTTCTAATTTGTCTAACAGGGCCTTTATGACCCATTCATCGTTACAAAAGTTTGTATGCCCTATCTCTGCAAAATACTCATAGCCGATATCATCCCGCTCCTCAATAACCGAACTCCAATTATCAACCACAAGGTCTTGAGAACCTATTCCGATAAAGGCTGTTATGTCAGGGTGTGGGCCAAGGCCTTTTATGCTTTTTAAAAAAATACTCTCCGGAATTAGTTCTTTCCTCAAGTTTTCAGACTCGAATCCTCTGCCAGCAGGAACCCAGACCTTACCACTGGATAGATCTAAACAATGCTCGTATGCAACCATGGTCTGGCTAAAAACTGACGGAATAATCTTGGCTGCTTCTTTTATATTTGCTATGACTTTTGAAGATCCATTGTTAGGCGGAGCAAGCTCGATTATTGTATCAATATTGTCCTTGTAAGTAATAAGACCTTGCGAACGGGAATACGCTGTTACTGCCAAAGCCCCTGCAGAATGTGTGATTACATCTGCCTTTGTATAGTTACGATCAGGGAGATTATTATTAAGGTATTCCATGCCATGCGTCAGTGCAATTCCAACATCATCGCCAAGGTCTTTAACGCTATAACCCCATGAGTCTCCAGGAACAGGCTCGTCTACTATATGATCGCCATCTGTGTCGACTTTGTTACCGCGCATATCCACAACAATCACGTCGTAGCCATTGTTAGCTAATTCTCTTACATAGCTAGTTTCGCCTTTACTCCAAACCTCTCCATTGGAATTAAAACCATGAACAAGAAATATTGGTTTTTCTCTTTCAGGCGTACCAGAGATTCTCCTGTAAGAATAGACATTTATTTTTGCACCTTTTGTGCTATCAATGGTAAAATCTTCTTGGGCAAGGAGGTTGTTTCCGAAAGATATTAAAGAAATTACAATTATAGAGAAAAGAAAGGGTTTCATGAAGAGCTATTTAATTTTGGACCAATTTCTTAGGTGTAGTTTCATTAAGATCTAAAACCCAAAGGATATCATCTTTTAAAAAAAATTTCTTTCTATGCTTTTCTGAATAATCCGAGATTTCAAAGCTACGAATAGGACTTAATGGCTCTCTCCTTACAATCTCATCTTTATCTGTCTTTTTCCGTTTATCGCTTCCATCAGGTTTAATTGTTCTTTGTGTCAAACCAGCTATATTTATACCTGTAGCATGATGTCTTGTTGTTTCCTCGGCAAAAGCAATCCTGCCATCGCTTGTCCACAACGGCGAATGTATATCCACCTCATAAAAATTCCTCCACTTCCGCTTCTTAAAAAACCTTGCGACATGATTTGATGGCGAGCGATCTTTAAAGGTAAGCTTTTTAAGATTTGTACCGTCTATATCAACCACCCAAATATCACTGTTACCTATTGGCGTTATTGCGGCAAAGGCAATCTTATCCTCGTCAGGTGAAAGTTCAAAATCAATGATCTTCACGATCTGATCTTTTCCGCCAGGCGCAATACGCGTACACCCTCCTATAATAATAGCCATGATAATGATCCATGTTTTCATCTTCGCGCCTCCTTAAGTCTTACGCCTTGATTTTCTATACCGCTTATGTAATGTACTAAGCAAATCAGAGTACACATCTATTCCACTAGAACACGTCTCCCTCAAAATACCAATCAACTTTCTCCTTTTATGATCAAAAGAATCAGTCTTTACCTCGTCCAGCAAAAGCTCGTAAGTCTCTGCGCCAAAAACATCTGCGATTTTACAGATTATATGCAAGGTCGGAAGTTTCTTCCCGCTTTCTATGCGGCTTATGTAGGTAGTATGTATATTAACTGCTTCCGCAAGCTGTTCCTGCGTCAAATTTCGTGACATCCGAAACGTCCTGACTTTGCTAGCTAAAATATTTCTAGTTCTTTCCAGATTCATAACCATGATATATTATAGATTCTGCCAGAATAAATGTAAATAGTCCAAAGGAACTTTCTGCTATCCTTTTTCCACCCCCCATTAAAAATAATTTTACACCTATTAATAGCTAAGGTTACACTTCTGACACTGTCAGAAGTGTAACCTTATTTTAGCGTTTTATGAATAGTCTTGCGACTCAGGTTTAGTTTTTGTGCTATCTCTGTCATATTAAATCCTCTGGATTTTAACTGTTTTATCAAAAATCTCCGCGCTCTTATATCTTCGGGTTTTATCAATCTGCCTCTATTCTTCATATCCTGGATCTTTTCGTCTAATTTCCCGCTAAACAATACATCATGATCATTATTTAATTCTTCGCTGGGTATAAGCTCGACAATGTATTCTAACGCCTTAGGTTGATCCAATATGCCTTTTATCCTTTCAACCTCCACTCGTTCTAGCAATTTCTTGTATTTAATATGAGCTACGGATATGTCATTATCAAGAATACCTAAAACATATTTATAGTCTATAAAGGTGTCTATATTCACATTGTTTAAAAATAGGGCACAGGAAGACCAACGATAGCTAGCTGGATTTGTTACCAACTTCTTTTTGACAGGATTAAGGTGGATATATAAAGATGCTGCTAATAGATACCTCTCATCAAAACACAAGGCAGATCTATACGTACCACTAAAAACATGGCCCTTTCTATCGTATTTCTTATTAAAATACTGGGCATACCCTTGAAACAGAATCTTCATGGACTCAGACAAATTTTCAGTTCCTAACTTTATTAATAAATGTATGTGATTCAACATAAGACAAAAGCAAAAAATGCTAATTTTAAATTTTTTACATATCTTCTTAATCAAATGTAACATATAAAGGTAATCTGACCCTTCTAAAAATAATGGCTCAGCCCCAGAAGCGTGTTGCGTAACATGACTGATGGCTCCTTCAAAGGAAAGTTTATCTCTCGCCCTAAAATAACGCCTCACCTTGCCTTCCTCCATTAAGTCAATAATATCCCTCACATTCGCCTCCTTTCCAGTTATCCACAAAGGTTACACTTCTGACACTGTCAGAAGTGTAACCTTCCCCTGATACATTAGACACATTAAGGAGGTGATTTTCTTTCAATTATTTTTTATTTTTTTCCAAGTGTAAAATTAGAGGCCTATTTCTTTTATTATGGAGTTTAGGTTGGCTGGGAGGGTTTTGGGTGGGTTGATGGATTTTATTGCTCGGTCTGGGTCTTTTAGGCCGTGGCCTGTTAGGATGCAGACTATGCGGGGGTGTTTGGTTTTTTTGAAGTAACCGATTTTGTTTAATTTTAGGATGCCTGCTACTGACGCTGCTGAGGCTGGCTCTACGAATACGCCTTCCTTGGCTGCCAGGAGCTTGTAGGCGTTTAGGATTTCTTTGTCTGAGACTAGATCTATCAGGCCTCCTGATTCGTCACGTGCCTGTTCTGCTTTTTTCCAGCTTGCTGGATTGCCGATGCGGATAGCAGTGGCTATGGTTTCAGGGTTTTCTATTGGCCTGCCATGCACTATGGGCGCTGCGCCTTCTGCCTGGAAACCAAGCATCTTAGGAAGACTGGAAATTTTTTTCTTTTTCTTGTATTCCTTGTAGCCTTTCCAGTATGCAGTGATGTTCCCTGCGTTTCCTACGGGTATGGCGTGGAAGTCAGGTGCTTTTCCATCTAGCTGGTCAGAGATCTCGAATGCGCCTGTTTTTTGGCCCTGGATCCTATAAGGATTTATTGAATTTACAAGCTGGATAGGGTATTTATCGGTAATTTCTACTACAAGATTCAATGCATCATCGAAATTCCCTTCTATTGCTATAACCTGGGCACCATGGATCAGTGCTTGCGCGAGTTTGCCAAGAGCAATAGCGCCTTTTGGGATCAGTACTACACACTTTATCTTTGCCCTTGCCGCATATGCAGCAGCTGACGCAGAAGTGTTGCCGGTAGAGGCGCATATGACAGCGTTCTTGCCTTCTTCTATCGCTTTTGATACCGCAAGGGTCATGCCCCTGTCCTTGAAAGAACCAGTGGGATTAAGTCCTTCGTATTTTAGATAGACCTCGCCTTTTATGATTCCTGATAAAACCGGTGAATGGATAAGCGGAGTATTGCCTTCGTTCAGAGTTACAACAGGCGTCTTTTTGCTGACAGGTAAAAATTCTCTATATTCATTGATTAAACCTTTCCACATAAGGCCTAACTCTCCAGTCTGATTACTACAGTTTTTCTCTTTATAGTAGAGAGGTTGTTTATCTTTTTCAATGCGCTCTGCATGTCTTTTTCCCTTGCATCATGGGTAAGCATCACAATAGGAACAACATGAGCTTCTTTTCTCTCCTTCTGCACAACACTGGAAATGCTAATATGACGCTCTCCTAAAAGATCTGCTATCTTTGCCAGAACTCCTGGCTTATCTATGGCAGAAAAATGAACGTAATATCTGGTATAGGTGTCGTCCATTTTTTTGATCTTTTTTATTTCCAGCCTCTTTGGCGCAATAAGCCTGGAGGCCTTGTTGCCATCGATGATCGCGCCAGCCATATCCATTATGTCGCTTAAAACAGCGCTGGCAGTGGGCAATTTTCCCGCGCCCTGCCCATAAAAGACCTGTTTGCCTACCAGGTCCGCATTTATAAATAGAGCATTGTAAGCGCCTGAGACAGAGGAAAGAAGATAGTGCGATGGTAAAAGCGTAGGATGCACCCTCACTCCCAGCTGATCTCCATCGCGCTTTGCAATCGCAAGAAGTTTAACAGTATATCCCCAGTCCTTTGCGTATTGTATATCAATGGGTGAAATATTTTCTATACCTTCAGTATAAATATCCCTGACTTTTACTTTTTTTCCAAATGCAAGAAACGAAAGCACTGCTAATTTATGCGCGGAATCCAAGCCCTTTACGTCAAGAGATGGATCTGCTTCAGCATAGCCTTTTGCCTGCGCTTCCATGAGAGCTTTTTTAAAGCTAGTTCCTTCGCTCGACATACGAGACAATATGTAATTCGAAGTACCATTCAAAATTCCCATAATACTAGAAAATGTATTGGCAGCCAGGCCTTTACGTATAGAGTTTATTATTGGTACGCCTCCTGCTACGCTCGCCTCAAAGAAAATCTCCCTATCCATTGCTGCCGCTTTCTTAAAAATGGTCTCGCCCTCAGCTGCAAGTAATAATTTATTAGCAGTCACTACATGCTTACCTGATGCCAGCGCCTTCATAACTATCTCTTTGGCAGGATGCACGCCTCCTATAAGCTCTACTATGACATCTATGTCTGGATCATTAAGGATTTTATTAGCATCTCTAGTAAGCATCTTCTTTGGCACTTTGACATCCCTTTTAGATCTAAGGTCTTTATCACACACTGCCACGAGATTCAGATCAATGCCAGTCCTCTCGCAAAAAAGTCTGCGACGTTCCAACAAGAGCTTCACGACACCAGAGCCTATGGTCCCAAAGCCTATAACACCAATATTGATCTTATTTTTCACTGTCATCACCCTTGATCCTTCTCTCTTCCCTTAAAGAACGCTCCACTATCTTTCTTATGCTATCTTTGCCTTCGTCCGTGATACTAATAAACCTTGCCCTGGTTTCATACATTATATTTTTCACTTTCTGCGCTGAATCAACTACTCTGACCTTTACATCAATATAATCATGGCTATCCGGTAATCTTAACCTGAGTTTTAATGCTGTGCCTTCTATGAATTTTCTATCTGTAGTAAATAATAATCCGCCCTGACTTATATTCTTGGTCTGACTTATATCATTCTTCGGGTATGCTGTTGAAATATCCTTATAACTGACCACAAACGTACCATCTACTCTTACGAATCTCCTCCTATCGAATATAAAATCTGGTTTAAAATCCGCTTTATCTTCTGTCATAATTCA
>JBHPHU010000028.1:0-12282 GCA_042571405.1 Candidatus Omnitrophota bacterium
CGATATATTGATTATTTAGGAATGCGTGAATGGTTCGATGTATGGGCGCGTGAAAATGCGGATGTTTATGACCGCTTAAAAGAAAGATAGATAAATGATAATCTGTTGCACAGCAAAACTTCAGAAGGAAATCGGCCTTACCAATTTCGATCTTGCCAAAGATATTTCAGACAAGTCAACGTTGGGCGAATGGTATGCCAATTTGTTTTATTTTGATCGCAGAAAACATGTAATTTTCATAAATGCTAGGACATTATTTACTTTTATAGCATTCGATGTAAAAAAACCTGAAATCAAAAATCTTGGGAAGCTTTTTCGTATAGGTTTAGGCAAGACCTTATTGGAAGAGAATTTTGAAGGTGCGTTAATCCAACGATTAGTTAATGAATGCCAAGGTATACAATTCACTAAGACACATAATAGAAGTGTTCTTGGCGTTATGAATGATCACGTAAGGCATGCAAAATATATGCTCATGGATGAAACCGGAATGTGGAATTTATCCAATATAATAAAGCAACTTAATCGCACTCCGCTCTTAACAAAGGAATTTACTTTTTCTGTAGAAGAACTTGGAAGAGTTTTAGGAATAAAAGTTGACCCAACCCTAGATCTTAAATCGCAATTTCCTCATTATCAAGAATGTTTATAAAAAGAATTTTAAGATCAAGGCGTAAATTCATATTTTCGTCTTTTCCGCCTTGACGATTTCCTTACTTTATGGTATACTTTAATTGGAGGTGATAAGCATGACTATCACAATGACAGGAAAGCATCAAATAACAATTCCCAAAAAAATAACAAATGCATTGGGTCTGGAAAAAGGGGCTATGTTTAACATACTAATCTATAACAATAGGATTGAACTTATTCCCCTAGAGACAAAAGAAAAGGTATTTACGGAAGAGGAATATGAAAAATTAGAAAAACTCTCAATTGCAGAAAAAGGGAAAGAGAAGCGGGCAACTAAGAAGCTTATTAGCAATTTAAAAAAGGGAAGATCTTAATCTATGCCTTTAAGTCTCTACTACAGACCCTCTTTCAACAGAAGCCTCAAGCGTCTTAGTCCTGAACAAAAGAAAATCGTAGGATTAATATTAGAAACTTTAACTGTCTATTATTCTAAAGGGTGCGATCTATCAGAAGCGCAAAAGATAGCCCCACGATTTTTTTACAAACAACTCAGAAAACCTTATCATGAAGCAGGCGTAGAAAGGAACATCCGGGTCGTCATAAGAAGAGAGGACGAGAGATGTATTGCAGTTTTAGCAGGAAACCACGATCAAATAAGACAGTTTTTAGCTAGTGTATAGTTAGCAATCGAAGTCAGATAATGAAAAAAGATACCTTTGCCTATCTCTCCATCACCGACATCCTCGAAACAATCAACAAACACTACGCTACAAAACCAGCCCTGAGAATCAAGACAAAAGAAGGCACTTTCAAGGAACTCTCCTACATAGAACTAGGCCAAAGAACAGTAGACGTATCCTCGAGCCTAATCAAATTAGGCATAGCCAAGAATGACAAAATCGCCATCCTCTCAGAAAACCGACCCGAATGGGCCATAGCATACTTTGCCATCATATCTTGCGCAGGAATAATAATACCCTTAGACATAAAACTAACCGAAAAAGAGATTCAATTTATCCTAAATGACACACAGGCAAAGATTATCTTTGTAAGCGAAAAATATCTTGGCCTGATAGAGGGCCTACGTGATGTATTTCCACACCTAAAGCACATAATCCTGCTAGATGAAACCCCTCGTAAAGACCTAATCCAACTAAAAGACCTAAAGCTAAAAGAAGGAGAGAAGAAATATCTACCAGTATCAAGAGAAGACACCGCAATGATAGTCTATACATCAGGCACAAGCGGCATAGCCAAAGGCGTAGAGCTCACCTACAAAAACCTATTATTTCAGGTAGTCTCTTTAAGTGAAGTAGTCCATTATACAAAAGAAGATGAATTTCTCTCGATCTTGCCGCTAAACCACATGCTTGAAGTAACAGGCGGCTTAATAGCTCCATTATATGCCGGCTCATGCATTACATACGCTAGTACCCTAAAAATATCCACTCTACAATCCCTCATGAAAGAAACCCATCCCACCGCCATGATCTGTGTGCCACTTATACTAAAAATGTTCCATGATGCCATTATGAAGAAAATCCAAAGACTCTCTCCTATCAAACAAAAGATATTCTTTTTGCTCCTAGCCATATCCAAGCTATTTCTCAAACTCAATATAAGAATCGGTAGATTATTATTCAAGTCCATCCATAAAGAATTCGGCAGTATACTCAAAACCTTTGTAAGCGGCGGGGCCCCATTAAGTCTTGAAGTAGAAATAAATCTAAACGCCCTTGGCTTTAGAATACTACAAGGCTACGGCCTAACAGAAACCGCCCCTGTAATATCAGTCAACACCTTTAAATACAATAAATTCGGCTCTGTAGGTAAACCCCTCCCCGAAGTCGAAGTAAAAATCCTAAAAGAAACTCTAAGCTCTAGCGAAGGCGAAATCCTAACCTGCGGCCCACATATAATGAAAGGATACTTCAAAAACCAAGAAAAAACAAAAGAGACAATAAAAGACACCTGGCTCCACACAGGAGACATAGGCTACATAGACAAACAAGGCTATCTCCATATCTCCGGCAGATTGAAAAACCTAATAGTCCTACCAAACGGCAAAAAAATCTTCCCCGAAGAAATCGAATCCCTAATGCTAAAAAGCCCCTACATAAAAGAAATATGCATCCTACCCAAAACCGCCACCAAGGGCCTACGTAAAGGCGCAGAAGAAATCTACGCAGTAATCATCCCAAATCTTGACTTATTTAAGCCAGATGAGAGACAAGACACACAAAAGATAAAACAAAAACTCTCGAAAGAAATCTCTTGCCTAAACAAAACCCTCTCCCCACATAAAAGACTCATAGACTTCGAAATCTGGCCCAACCAAGCCCTCCCCAAAACCGCCACAAACAAAATAAAAAGAAAGCTAGTCAGTGATACACTGATAGCGCAATAAAAGCCTAAACCTTCCCAAACCCACATTTATATGATATACTTATTTTAGATGTACATAGCAGCTATATAGCCTTCCAGGGCTATTTTTATGGGTGGATTATGACAAAGGTTAAAAAAGCCTTTTTTATGCTAATATGCTTCTTTTTGGTAATAATTTCAAATGACATAGTCTATTCTGATTCTAGTTTAAGAGTCCCATTGATAAGCAGAGACCGTTATGATGAAGCATTCGACGGAATAGGTGGCAAATTTCAAACCACTATTCTTAAGGCGGATTTTTATATATCTGCTACCACGCATATGATTGAAGATTTACTGTGGTTTGCTAAAGAATTAGCTAAAAATGGACTAATATACTTATCTGAACTGATATTGGGAATTATTGACAAAGCAGGAAGAGATGAATACGAGGCAAATCTGACATCAACAAAAGAAGAGATGCAAAAATTATTGCGCAATATAAGAAATATTGGTTTTGTGCGAACAGTGAGATTCGACTTTTCTCTTTTAAATGAGGAAGGCAAAAAAAGAATGATGGATGCTCTTTTGGGAAGTCAAGACATGGAAGTGCTGGACGTGCGATATAAAGGATTGCTCGAAACTCATCCTGCGGAAACTAGAAAAAACTTATAATGAATTATGAGAGAGACTAGGAAACTCCTAATAATAAAAATTATATATATCTTAGTGAGCATGGTAAATCCGCTGTATGCATTTTCTACTACAAAAGACGGTTTACGCGTTCCTATACAAACAGACAAACGCAAGGACAAATATTTGGCTATTGTATTACATCAAGAAGCAATTAAAAAGACAGAGTCTCTTATATTCAATATTCAGAATCTTGCTGATTATAAAATAGCAAAAGATATACAAGAAAAGCAAAGTGCTCTCGATTTTCATATTGAAACAATAAAATTTGGATTAGAACAACTTATGTATCCTACAGGAGAGATAAAAAGTACAAGAGAGCACATTGACGATATTAATATGGCATTTGAAAATGCAGAATCGATTCTTGGGAATATTGAAAATATAGTTAAGCAATTGGATAAAACCTCTTTAAATATTGATGACACAACGAAAGGCATAGCAAGATACAGGGAAATATTATCAGAGTTTAATAAGAGCTATATCGCTTTGAAGAACATCTATGACCCTCAACCGTTAATAGTGAGAGCGGAAAGGTTTTATCCTCAAAGGTGGACACCGCAACCAATCGTAAAATGGTCAGTAGATACATCAAAAGATAGACAGAGTCCATTAGCGATTTTGAGACAAAAGCTTCGAGGAATTGTTTCTAAGATTCTCCCGTCTCTTTAAACGCCTCCAATATCCTTCTTCACTCATAATTTCCTGTCTCGCAGTCATTATTTATTAGATTATTAGCACTTAATTTTTAAATCAACACTTGACAAATCAACAGTTGTATGATAAACTAATAATGGATGGATAGCGGAAGGAGGATTATCATGGAAAAGATAGATAGGGAAATAAATTTAGCTTGTTGGACAGGCGCTTTTTGTATACTGGCCTCCTTTTTTTATATTTTTTTTAAGATTACAAAGATCCAACGACATGGCGTGGAAGGATTACTAGATATTACTAATCTTATGGGGGCAGTGTTCATCGGCCTTGTAAGTGGTACTATTTTAGGATTCTTTATCTGGTTTTTTTGTAGAAGTTTAAAGATAAAAATTTGCAAGCTTTACTATGTTCTCTTTGCTATTCTTGGATTGGGTGTAGGTTTATTGGCTGTAAGACTTACAGAGTCCACAGGTGTATTTTATTATTAATCTACAAGGAGGATGAAATGTATAACCTCGAAAAAATAAAAAACAAACCCCACGAAGACATAGCCTACGGCGTAGGAGAGGCATATAATCTTTTAACAAAAAAACTTACCAGCATATTAAAAGACCACGATTTTAGCCTATCTAAATTCAACATTCTTATGGTAATAAAGCACGTAGGAAGGAATAAAGGAATAAGCCAGGAAGGAATAGGCAATAAGCTGATTGTCACTGCCTCAAACATGTCACGCATGATAGACAAGCTAGAAAAAGAAGAATTGGTTAGACGAGGCGCTCAAGAAGGTAACCGCAGAGTAAATCTTATTTTTATTACCAAGAAAGGCTCGGATCTGCTTGATAGAATCTGGCCCAGCTATGAGAAAAGACTAAAGGAAATAGGAAGCATTCTATCATCAAAAGATCAAAAGATATTAGCCTATCTCTTAGATAAATGGAATAAAGGCCTAAGCACAGAATAATCTCAATTTTAATGAGCTTATAGCTTTAAAACAAAGGACTAAAGCGGTCCCATTTCTTTTTATATGAAACGCTCATCTTTTAAAAAGTCAAATCTCATACGCATCCTTGATGAATGCAGGCATTTCTTGGGATATGCCAGCAAAGAAAGGATCTATATCTATTGTAAACACTGTAAAAAGTTCATCCTGATTAATAAGCAATAAAAAACCCTGCTAAATATTAGGGGCAAGTTCCATCAAGGCCCAAATGTACCTAGAGAGCTACATTTTCTAAGTGTGTTTGGGCCTTTTTTATTAGGGATATAAAAATGAAAGAACATCACTGCATAAAATGTAATAAAAAATTAGCAGAAGTTCATATAGTGAATGTATCTTTCTGCATGAAGAAAGGAGATTGCAAATATCAAAAAAGAAAGACCACAAAAGACTCTATTTCGATTAAATGCCCAAGATGTAAGAGCATAAATAAAATCTAATATTTTAACTTAAGAAAGCGCCGAGGACCTAGAGACCCTGCTTTCACAAAAAGGGGGCAGGGCCCATGGATCTAATAAGACGCTTTCTAAAGGAGCTAGAAGATGAAATCACATCCAAAAAATTCATCGAACACTACGAGAGGATAACAAGAAAATATGCATATATTAGACCATATAGCCTACCTAGCGACCTCGTTAGTACACTACACAACGAAAAGAATCCTGATTATAATCTGAATGACAGAATAATCTCAAGCCTCATTTTAGAGTATAGAATAAATCCAGAATTTATCAGCCCATACCTAGTTATTCTTTTTAGACCAGGACTACTCAAAATATTTTCTGGATTCAGGCAAAGAACAAAGGAGCTGGCCTCAATTGGTGAAGCTGATCTATGGTCACAGATCGTAACTACATTTTTTGAAGAATTAAACCGAATTGATCTAGTCAAGGACAACGCAAAAATTCCCTCAAAGGTTATAGGTAGAATCAAGAATAAACTCAGGGATTATTTCAAATCCCTTTTTAGAGAAGAGATTCTCTCTAAAGAACCCATTGATATCCCCATACGCATAAACCCCGAAGAAATCAAAGATCTATTAGAGCGCTTAGTCAAATCAGGCATTATCTCAAAGATAGATAAAAACATCCTTTTATCCACAAAAATACACAAAAAGTCCATGAAACATATCTCCGGTAAATTAAAAAACTTATCCTATGCAGCCGTACGCCACAGAAAGGCCAGGGCCCAAAGGGTATTGTATAGCTATCTAAAGAAAACAAAAAAAATCTAAGATTTTTTGGCACAATTCAGCCTTTACTTGACGTACTAGGGTAGAGGGAGTGATAACGATGAAAGACCCGGATAACCGCCAAATCTACAAATTACTCAATGACACTTTCAAAGACATAGCCTTGTGCTTTGGCGGGATTTTCCTTACGCAGGATGTAGATGAGAAGCTCGTGTGGGTAATATCCAATGCAGTGGAAGAACTCTATTATAAATCAATAGCCCGATTAGAAATCCTAACAGGTATAAAAGTCGTATTCGATTCTCACATTAAAGAGAAAGAATCTCAGCCCCACCCGGCAATAAAGGGTCTGCTTGAGGCAATACTCTTAAAACCAGAAAAAATAGAAGCAAAAAAGAATGACTAAATTAACTCATCTAGAAGAGATCATACTTAATATTCTCCAGGACCATAAAGGTAGACATAGCCCCGTTACAGCAAGAGACCTTGAGAAGATGACCTTAAGCTCATCCCGGAAGATTAGAAAGACAATTTCAGATCTTGTAATAAAGCACAATATTCCCATAGCCTCATCTGTCCATCATCCATACGGATTCTATCTTGTAACAGAAAAAGAAGAGGCTCTCCAGTGTCTCAAGCAATACTGGTCAAGAGTGAGAGAAGTAACCAAAAGAGCTAACATGCTGACCAAAGCAGTAGAGGATAGATTTGGCATCGAATATCAGAAAGAATTTGATTTTTAATGAAAAGATACGGGCCTCAGCTTGAAAAAGGCCATACAAGGATAGCCAACGAACTACTAGAGGCGATTTTAGCCTATCCTTTTAATGCTACGGAGCTAAAAATTATTCTGAGCGTAGTTCGCAAAACCTACGGCTGGAAAAGAAAAAGCGCCCATATGAGTTATGGCTTAATGAGAAAATTAACAGGCTCTGACAAGCGTTACATAAGAAGAACTCTCAATAAACTTATAAAACATAATATTATCTTAAAAGAAAAAAATAAGGTTTCTAACGTGCTGGGCCTAAATAAATATTATCTAGACTGGAAATTGTGGATAACTCTAAAGCATAGGGGTCAAAAGACCCCTACCCAGGGGCTAATAGACCCCTAAGTTAGGGGTCGCGCGACCCCTCTTAAGAGGGGTCTATAGACCCCCACACTAAAGAAATAAAGAAATATAAAGAAAGTAGTAGTAAAGAAAGGAGCTCTTATCCACAATCTCGATAATTTCGCTTTATATTTATATTTAAAAAACACACACAAATATATAACGCATAGAAGGACAAAAAAAGAAATGAGGATACTATGTCTCGTTCTAATCTGCATTACTTTTATAAGTCAGTCATTCGCAGAGGCAGAAACAGTAAAGACAAAGAACCCGGTAAATATAAAACTCATCTACAAGCAAGGCCATCTAATAAACATAGGAGAAGAGGCTCTTCTGAGCGTAGAGATAGTAAGCCCTTTTTATAGATATCTTGGCGACATACTAAAAGAAGAAAAAATAAACGTATCAGATATTAAAACAAAATTCACTGTTCAGTACACAATAAGAGCATGGATAGGAGAATATGAAACCATGAGTGAAACCTTTATCCCCACACTAGACTCAAGAGGCCCGGATGTAGGCTTAGATGTAAAAGTGTGTCTTGAAGATAAAAACTTATTCATCAAAGTCACATCAGTTGACAAAATAACAGATATCTTTATAGAAATCTTACAAGACATCCCAATAAAGATCTCTGAAGACAGAGTGCGCTACACTCTTTCAAGCGTAGGCATAATGGGCCAAAACCTAAAACGCGGCCCAGAGGCAAAGTTTAAACTCTATCTACTTACTGACCAAGACTTCTACAAAGTTCCCATCCAGATTACCTATGTTTTTCAAGGCTCGCTTTACGATAAAATTTTCACCTTTTCTTTTAAAAAGGAATATTTTTTAAAATGAGCCAAAAACTACTACACTTTACAATCGCAAGAGAAGAAGAAATGAAAAAGATCATTAGAAACCTGCAAAAGGACATCCCCGCACTTTTAGTGGGAAAACCCGGCACAGGAAAAACTCACCTACTAAATCTACTCTCTCAGCATCTAAAAGAAAAAAGACGCCCATATCTCTACATTGAGAAATTCAAACCCGTAAAAGAAACCCTAATAAACCTATATAAATCTCTAAAGAAAAAAGTTGCCAAAAAAGAGCATAAACAAATTAAACGCCTCACAGTCTTTGAACTCACTGAAGAAGTAATCTCTCTTTTAGAAGAAAGATCAAAGAAAAGACCTTTTATCCTTATCTTTGATCATTTAGAAGAGATTACATCCTCCACATCAGATATCTTGCAGAGACTATCCAGTCTCTGCCTTATATTCGGCGCCTGCCAGTTCATCCGTAAAATTCGTACCCTTCGTAGATTCTTCTGGCAATTCGACATCATAGAAGTAGAGCCTCTCACAAAAGACGAATCAATGCTACTTGTAGATAGACTCATAAGGCAAAATAGATTAAGACTTAAATGCAGAAACTTCTTCATAAATCAAGTTGTCAGTAACACATCAGGCATTCCCTTATCCATTGCAGAAACCATAAACCGCGCCAAGACTCAAAAAACAATAACCAGATCCTACGTACGAGAAATGTTTATCCATGCATCAGGCAGAAAAGAAGTAGACGCCTCTCCATTCGTCATTTTAATCTTCGCATTTTTTGTTGTAATGAGATTCGTATATCGCGGCTTTGGAGAATACCAGGGCTATGCCTTATTCGGAGCATTAACAGGCATAGGCATGTTTGTTCGGTATTTACTCTACAGGCAGGCAAGAAGAGGAGCTCATTAATGATATCCATGACTCATATGTCCTTTGGAATATTACTCACAGAATTTATCTTTACAAGTTTAGGTATAGAGCCGAATACTACGACCCTAGCCTTAAGCGGCATAGGTTCACTTCTTCCGGATATAGATACTCCTAAGTCAGCTCTAGGAAGGATCTTCCCATTTTCTAAAGTCATTGAGCAAAAATACGGCCATAGGCAAATTACTCATTCATGGATATTTATCATAATAACCATCATTCTTTTTAGCCCGTTTATATTCTTAATGGGTCTACTAAAATATATGGGCCTAATTATCGGTATTACTTCCCACATTATGATCGATATGACAAATCCATCAGGAGTGCCGTTTTTCTATCCTTCACCATCAAGGTTTGTATTTCCAGAACACAAATCCTCAAGGATTGAGGTAAATTCAAAAAAAGAATACATTCTTTTGGCTGTACTGATTTTTCTTGTAACAGTTACTACACCCTTATCCTTTATCGGTTATAAATCCCTATTTTTTAGAATTTCCCAGACTCCAAACGGGGCAATAGAAGAAGTAAAAAAATACTCAGAAGATTATCTTCTTAAGGTTAAAGTTAAAGGCATCTGGACAGAATCCCAAGACACTGTCGATGAAGAATTCAAAGTCTTGGCAATCCAGGACCAAGGATTAATTGCAGAATCACAGGATAAAAAGATTTACTTTCTAGGCTGCTCCTACTATTCAGCCATTATAATAAACAAGATAAACGTAATCCTAGATAAGAAAATCCAAAAAAGAGTCACCAGTAAAACCTACTCCTACTGCCTTTTTGATTCAATACAGATTCCCAAAGATTCCATCATCTCCGGCTACATATTCTATGAAGGCTATGAAAACATAAAAGATCTACTTTGGTCATTTGATGAGAAAGAATATAAGGTTATTAAGATAGATCCAGGCAAGAGAAACAAACTAATCTTATCCTACTGTCCAAATACCTTCTTAGAAAAACTAAAACACAAAAGCCTTTACGTATCCCATGCAGACTTAACCATAACTGAATTTAAGGACATAGCATCTGTCATTGCGAGGCCCGAAGGGCCGAAGCAATCTCAAAACCAGAGATGAAACCTAAAAACCTAACCTGCCCCACAGTCATATTTTTATGCCTGTCAGTCATGTTCTTGACGAGCTGTGCCACAAGAGATTACAGGCTAAAGTCTGGAGATGAGCTAAGAATCTTAATCTGGAATAAGCTGGATGAAAAAGTCACTATAAGGCCTGATCAAAAGATCAGCCTCCCATTCATAGGAGAAGTAGACTGCAACCACAAAACCCCCAGAAGACTAAGTAGAGAACTCTCTGGTCAATATGATAAAGACACAACAGTTATTGTTACCAAGTCTCACACATGGAAAGAACACTTTAAAATCACCATCCAACTAATCCGCGACAGCACAATTTTATATTTTATAGGCAGAAGGATCACCAATGAATCAAGATAAAAAGACCCAGAAGCGTTTACTCAACATAACCGAACTCTCAGAAATGATAGGAGTAAAGCCTAACACTATATATCACTGGGTTTCTCAAAGGAAAATACCTTACGTCAAGATCGGCCGTTCAACAAAATTTGATATCGAAGCTATCAACAAATTGATCAAAGAGGCATCAGTTGCTTCCAAGGATTTCTCTTGACTATCTTATAGACTATGGTAAACTATCTAAAGCATGAAAGACAAATATTACATAAAAGACTTAGAGAAAGCATTAGGAGTAAAGAGGAAGACCTATTTCTATTGGGAAAAGAAAGGCAAAGTCCCTATAGCTAAAAGAACGCCCATGGGAAACTATCGCTACTGGACATCTAAAGATATTAAAAAACTAAAAAGAATAATAGGTGGCTAAAAATGGGTATTTATAAAAAACGCAAAAATTACTACATTGACTATTATGTAAATGGAGAGCGCAAGAGAGAATGCATAGGTACAGATAAGCGTCTTGCCGAAACTGTGCTCAAGAAAAGAAAGGTCGAGATAGCCGAAGGTCGTTATCTTGATAAGAAAAAGCTGGAAAACATAAAATTTGAGGATTTTTCTGAAGAGTTCCTCACCCTGTATTCAAAGCCAAACAAAAAATCATGGCAATCCGATTTTTATAATCTAAAAAGCACCACTCCATTTTTTAAAGGGAAGAATCTCTATGAAATCACAGTCCAAGACGTAGAGAAATTCAAGGCCCATCGTTCAAAACTCGTTAAGCCCAGCACTGTCAATAGAGAGCTTGCTACTACAAAGACCTTATTCAATAAAGCAGTAGAATGGGGAAAGCTTGAACAGTCGCCTGCCAAAAAAGTGAAGTTTTTAAGAGAACCAGGAGGTAGACTACGCTATCTTGAAAAAGACCAGATACAAAAACTCCTCTCTAACTCATCAGAGCGCATACGCCCCATTATTACCCTGGCCCTATTTACCGGCATGAGAAGAGGAGAGATCCTTAAGCTCAAGTGGCAAGATATGGATTTTCAGAGAGGTATTATCTATCTTTTGGACACCAAGAATGGCGCGAAAAGAGAAGTATTTATGAACGAACTGGTTAGAAAAGCCTTGATTAAAGTGCGCAAACATCCAGATAGCTCTTACATTTTTTGTGATAAAAAAGGTAAACCCTATCACGATATCAGAAAGTCTTTCTGGACAGCTCTAAATAAATCAGGTATACTTAATTTCAGATTTCATGACTTGAGGCATACCTTTGCCTCGCAGCTCGTCATGTCAGGTATTGATATAAATACCGTAAGGGAGTTGTTGGGCCATAAGGATATTAGAATGACCCTTAGATACAGTCACTTATCACAAGACTACAAGAGGCGCGCAGTAGACATTTTGGAACGTCAGATGGACACCATACGGACACCAAGGTCAATTTACAAAACA
>JBHPHU010000029.1:0-11899 GCA_042571405.1 Candidatus Omnitrophota bacterium
CTGCTTCTAGGTTTCCCTGGAAGAAAATTTGGAACGGGGCCCGCTCGGCACGGCGTATGCCCCGAGAGCCAGTGGTCTGGGTGGTGCACAACTGTCATGTAACATTGAAAATATTACACGCATTTTTAATCCAGCAATTAAGTTATTCGCGAGAATTTGCGTTTAAATATTCAATCTTCTGAAGTGTTACTTTGACGGTTCCGACAAACGGTATGCCGCTTGTCACCATTAAAAGAGGTATCCTTTTCTCATCCGCTGAAAACCACATGGTGGCCTTTGCCTTTCGCTTAATCTTTCCCTGAAACCACGGCAACGGCTCAACCATAAAAGCCTCCCACTCACCTACATCTTTAATATTTACGATACCCTTCTTATGTATCTTGGCCTCCAATAGATAATTCTTTTCATCTGCAATCACATTTGCAAAAATAGAGCCCCCTACATTGACATCTTGAAATCTAAAATAGTACATGCAGCTCAATGTGTCCTGCACCCTCTTAGGTATATCATATTCCTTTTTGCTGTGGTTGAGTCTTGAAAAATACACTGCCTTGCCTTTTTTTTGATAAAAATCCGTATATTCGTCTGAGCGATAGCCTCCTTCTCGCTGTTGCTTCTCAAATCTCACAGGATAGAGCTCTTCTATATCTATATAGGTAGAGATCCTGTCTTCTACTTTATATATCTTAGAGATAATAGATGCGCTCTTGGCTAACGCGAGTATATGATAGACCTTGCGGCCATTTGTCTGCATAATTTCTTCTACGGATAATGTCACAATGCCAACATCCATACCCATCCATTCCACTTTATAGGTAAGTTTTTCGCCCACACGCAATTCCTTTGTCGGAGCCTTTATCTCAACCTCTTCGGGGTTGCTTGCAATCTTATATCTTGTCGTAGAACCACACCCTAATGTCAAAAATATAACCAGGAATATTAAAATCCACCTCGATCTCATAAAAATTGACCCGCCTTTTCAATAAGTTCTTCCACAGTGATCGAATTAAGACACAAAAAACCCTTTTTGCAATTATGCGCAAGGCACTCAGCGCAACCTACATCTTTATGAAGCACCGCGGTCTTGGTTCCAAGAGGTCCCCATCTTTTAGGACTTAGGCCTCTTTCATTCCTGCTAAAAATAGAGATCACAGGTATGCCGATCGCACACGCTATGTGAACCGGCCCTGAATCATTTGATATAAACAGGCATGCCCTTTTAAAAAGAGCTGCCAGATCACCGACAGAGGTTTTCCCGCATAAAAACATAGGTTTATTTTGCATTAAAGACTTAACGCTTTCGCCTATTTTTACCTGTTCAGGACCGGAAATCAATACTACGCGCGCCCCAAATTTTCCAATCAATATATCTGCTGTTTTTGCGAATTTTTCAGCAGGCCATATCTTTGAGCTATGACTTGCGCCTGGATGAATCACGATAACTCTTTCTTCTTCTTTTAATCCTAACTCATCAATATGCTTTTCATTCTCCTTGTTAACTGGCACGACTAAAGGAGACATCTCCGCTTTTATGTCCATAGAACGCAATACATCCAGAGAATATTCAGCCTCGTGTTTTTCAGCCAGGCGCTTCCTGTACTCTAGTTTATTCGTCAAAAGAAAATCCATCTTGCCACGCGCATATCCTACCCTTTTTTGAATCTTTGCTAAAAAGGCTATAATATTCACCCTTTTTGTAGAATGCAGGATCAATGCTAAATCAAATTTCTTTTGCTTAATCCAGTTAGCAAAACGCAACGCATGAAAAATACCTTTTTTATCGTACACGATTACTTCGTTTATATAGGGGTTTCCTCTTACGATCTCTTTGGCCTGTGAAGAAACCATCATGGCTATATACGCTTCCGGGAATGCCTTACGCGCAGCTGTAATCACAGGCGTAGAAAGAACCACATCCCCAATCCTATCTGTCCTGATTATAAGTATTCTCATAAATTGAAACCTAAAGTTAACGCGCGCAAGACCTCTTCTGCGCTAATCTGGCTCATGCACTCGTGGTTAAATCCGCAAATTGCCTTGTTGCACGGGCTGCATTTAAGACCTTTGCGTATGACTACGTCGTCTTTACCTGTAGGGCCATACTCATTAGGGTCTGTTGGACCGAATATCGCGATAACCTTCACGCCTAGATCACATGCAATATGCAAGCTAGCGCTATCACAGGTCAAAAGTAATTGCATTCTCTCTATTAATGCAAAAAGTTTATTTAGATCTGTCTTACCTGTAAAATCAATAACATCTTTGTGAGAAAGCACCCTCTCGTTAGACTCTCCAATAAGAACGATCTTATGTCTTCCCTGCCTCAACACTTCATTTATAACTTCTGTAAATCCATCCGCGCTCCATCTTTTTAGAGGCCCGCGGGATGCGGGATTGATGCCTAGAATAACGTCTCCTTTTTTAACTCCGCTCTCTTCGAGTAGTTTATCTATATATCTCCTGTCTTCATCGTGAATATAGACATTCTGCTGGTTTTTATATTCTATGCCAAGATTATTGAGTTTTTCTAAATGCGCTGATCTTTTATGCATTTTTTTATTTTTAGAAAGAATCGATGTCATTTTTTTAGCGCCGATTAAAACAGGCAAGAGACTATTTCTCATATCCACCGCCAAATCATATTTTTCTTTCCTTAGTTTTATTACAAAAGCTGCCCTATCTTTTAAAGAAGCATGCTTATCGTATGTAAAGATCCTATTGATTAGAGGATCTTTAGTGAAGATGTCCCTTGGTCTTGGTCCGACCACTACATCTATCTTTGCTCCGGGAAAATTATCCTTGAGCGCGGTCAAAACCGGCAAGGTCAGTATTACATCGCCGATATTGCTGAGTGTAATAAATAAAATTTTATTAATTTCTTTTAGTTTCATATCAAAAAATATAAAATCCGAAATTCGAATATCGAAATCCGAAACAAAATTATAAATCCTAAATTCAAAATTCTAAATACATTGTTTGAGACATTCGAATTTTGTATTTCGAATTTGTTTCGGATTTTGAGTTTCGGATTTAGAATTTATCGTTCTATTGCCTCCATAACATCCTTGACGCTTATAGCGCTCATGCACTTATTGTCCTTACACGAAAGTTTATAGCATGGTATCTCGCAATCTATCTCCTTCTGCAAAATCCTGTAATTGCCATCTCCGTAAGGGCCTGTTATCCGAGATGATGTCGGGCCAAATAACGCGACAACACTTGCCTTTACTGCTACTGCAATATGCATGGGACCAGAGTCACTGGAAACGACCTTTTTTGCTCTTTCAAAAACCGCGCCAAGTGTTTTTAAGTCTGTTTTGCCGCAAAGAAGTGCAGGTTTTTTCTTCATTAGACCAGCAATCTCATTGCACAAATTTATGTCTTTTTTTGCTCCAGTTAAAACCACTTTCATGTTTATCTTATCTCCAAGTCTGGCAAAGTTCTTAGCGGGCCATCTTTTTAAATCCCAATTGCCGCCGGGATTAAGCGCTATAAAATCTTCGTTATCTTTGATTCCCTGATCTTTTAAAATCTTCCTTGCCTTGGCTCTGTCTTTATCAGAAATGAAAAATTCATAATTTACGCTTTTAGGCTTTATGCCCACGCCCCTTGCAATGCCTAAAAAATGTTCTACTTTATGTAAATCCCTGGAAGGCGCGGATATCTTTTTTGTCAATAAAAAGCCTGAGCGTTTACTGACGTATCCTATTCTATTTGGTATCTTTGAAAGAAAAAGAAGCATGGTCCTGCTTAAAGACCTGCGCAAGATGAATGCTGTATCAAAATGCCTTGATTTCAACTGTGAAACGATCGAAAATCTTCCAAGGAGATGTTTATGCTGATCTTTTTCATCGTATACGATAATCTCATCTATATGAGGATTGCTCTCCAGCATCTCCTTACACCTTGAATGCGTAAGAATGGCAATATGGCAATCAGGGCAATGTTCTCTCACGGCCCTCACAAACGGAGTGGCAAAAAGTGTATCACCTAACCAATTGACGTTGACGATTAAAATGCGTTTCATCATTAAACTCGAAACTCGAAATCCTAAATCCGAAACAAATTCGAAATCATAAATCCTAAATTCTAAACTCTATATTTTGAATTTCGGATTTCGATATTCGGATTTCGGATTTTTATGCCTTGTTAGCTAATCCTCGTCTCTATGTTCTTTTATCCATGTATAAAACCCGGATGTCTCGATCCAGAATACAAGCATGCTATCCGATGTCCTGGATATACGCACCCGCTTCATTGCAAATAAATCATGGGGCGGATAATCTTTTCCCGGATTAGTGGTTACCCCGATCCCATATCCCGCTTTCCTGACTCTTTCTCTTGCGTTGTCGTCAAAAGCTCCTACAGGATAGCTGAACGAAAAAACTTCTTTTCTTGTATGGCTTTCTATCGCGCGCTTAGAATCAACTACTTCTATATTTAACTTCTGCTCTGCTAAACCTGGCAGATACGCGTGCGTCATTGCGTGACTGCCGATAGAAATAACACCGCTCTCAGACATCTCAATAACCTGATCCCATGTCAAATATCCCTCATAGCCTATCAGCGCGGGTGTTATAAAAATCGTGGCTGGAAGCCCGAACTCCTTTAGAACAGGATAAGCGCACGTATAATTATTCTCATATCCATCATCAAATGTAATCGCGATTGTCTTGTAGGGAATTTCTTTAGTCTTTATTAGCTCAGCCAGTTCCTCCAGTTTTACGACATTATAATTATGCCTTTTTAAAAAAGCTATCTGCTTTCTAAAACTATCAGGGCAAACGCTCAGCTTAGAAACACTAGCACGATCATCGACCCTGTGATACATGATAATAGGCACGACATACTGCTCTCTTGCCCATAAAAATCCAGCTACTATAAAAATAAAAACTGCTACCAGGGTTATAAGACTACGATTTTTTCTCATTTGATCTCCCTATATAACTTCTCTACCTTGTCCACCATACCATCGATTGAAAATTTCTGTATCACCATCTCCCTGCCGGCTTGAGACATCTTTTCGTAAAGAGTCTTGTCTTTCAATAATCTCACTGTGGGTTCGACCAGAAGCTGATACCTTGAAGGCTCGACAAGAAAACCATTGATACCGTCATTGATGATACTTGAGACGCCGCCTACATTTGTAGCTACTGCGGGTTTGCCTGCTGCAAGCGCCTCTAAAAGCGCGAGCCCCAGGCCTTCTTTTCTTTTCGGCGTAAACATAAATACATCCATCACAGAAAGAATATTGACTGTATTGATCTGTGATTTTACAAATATTACATTATCTGACAGTCCCAGGCGTTGAGCCATGTCTATTATCTCGAAACGCTCCTTGCCGTCACCCACAAAAACAAGCTGTACATTCGGCTTTTGTTTCAATATCTCAAAAAACGCGCGCAAAAGCACGTCCTGCCCCTTGTCAGGCGTAAATCTGCCTATTGTACCGATAATCAAATGATCTTTGCGAAGTCCGAATTTATCCTTCAGCGCGTCCTTTTCCTCTTTGGAAAAATCCTTGAGGAATCTCATAGTATTGATTCCGTTATAGATTAAGGAGATCCTATCCTTGTTTACATGAAAATCTTTTTCAAGATGGGCCCTTACCGCATCGCTTATCGCTATCACACGATCACCCCAGGCAGGTAATATCCGCCTTCCTGCATTTGGCCTAAAAAATCCATGACAGGTCGTAACAAAGGCCTTGCGGCATAACTTTGAGACAAAAAATCCTATCACCTGACTAACACGCGTCTGCGCATGTATTACATCTATGTTCATTTTCTTAACTACTTTTCGAAGCTCAAAAATAGACGCCAGGACCTTGGGGCTTAACTCCGATTTAGTGAGCATGTTGATCTTTATATGCGAAATTCTGGCAGCTGCCAGATCAGATAACAACACTCCTCCGCTGGAAGCAACAAAAACCTCGTTCCCTTTTTTCTTCAATGCCCTTGCCAGGCTAATAGTATAAGTCCCTATCCCGCCGATATTTAAATGTGTAGTAATTAATAGTATTTTCATATCAAATATATATTGTTAAAATCCGAAATACGAATATCGAAACTCGAAACAAACAATAAATCCTAAATTTAAAATTCTAAGCATATGGTTTAGGGCATTAGAATTTTGTATTTCGAATTTGTCTCGGATTTCGAGTTTCGAATTTTACGCGTTCACCTTTTCTATCACCGCTTTATAGACTTCGTCCACACTGATCTTCTCCATGCACACAAGTTTTTTACACTCTGCCTTATAGCATGGCCCGCAATTTACCTTTTTTTGTATCACAATGCCTTTGGGTGTCGGCTCAAAATGCCTCCTGGAATCAGTAGGGCCGAACAACGCAATGAAATTTACATCCATTGCCGAGGCAATATGCATGGGAGAACTGTCTCCCGTAATAAACACCTTACATCTTTTTATCAATGCTGCCAGCTGTGTCAGGGTTGTCTTTCCGGTTACATCGATCACCTTGCTATGCGCCAGCTTCATAACATCTGCGGCGCGGCCTGATTCTTTCTTTGATCCCGTAAGAAGCACCCTGATATCCTTTGCAGCCAGCATATCTAAAAGCCTTGCTAAATTTTTTAAAGGCCATGTCTTTGTCTTCCAGCTTGAGCCAATATTAATTCCCACTAGAATTTGATTTTCCCTCACCCACTCGTTCTTTAAAAGATTTTCCACATACAGAAAATCTTCTTTTGTAGGCCATACTTCCAGACGCTTAGAAGTGCCTATGGTGTTAATGCCTGATCGTTTAAGCACCCTGAATTGCTCTTCAACAGGCCCGACATCGATCTTCAAATGTCTTAATCCATTATTTAGCAAAAATCCAAACTTATTATTGCAATAGCCAAAACGATTAGGTATGGCGCCCAGCCAGGCAATGATATGGCTGGCTCTATTATTCTGAAAATCCAGAGACACATCAAAGGCCTTGCGCTTTACAATATTCGAGATCCCTATCAAACCCTTCAACCCCTTGTTGCTCTCTTTTCTATCATAAAGAATGAGATCGTCTATATACGGGCACCTTTTCAATACATGCCTGGATCCAGTGCCTATGAGAACTGTGATAAACGCGTCTGGAAAACTATTTCTGATAGCCCTTAGACTCGGCACTGCAAGTATTACGTCTCCTATCGCGCCTATCTTTATCACCAGAATTCTTTTCTTACTGGATGCCTCTTCATAAAGCTTTATTGTGCTCTCAGCCATGCGAGTCAGGCTATACTCCTTCTCAACTTTTTTCCTTGCCTCGATCGCAAGGCCCCTGGCAAAGCTACGATCCCTCAAGAGTTTAACTATAGAGTCCACCATCTCCATTATATCGCCTGGCTTAACAAGTATGCCTGTTTTTTTATCTTCTACGATATCAACGGCGCCGCCTATTCGAGTCGCCACAACAGGGACACCACATGCGCCTGCCTCAATAATGACTCTGCCAAACGCCTCCTGGCCCACAGACGGAAGCACTAAAAGATCTAACATAGACACGATCTCAGGCATGTCATGCCTGGACCCTAAAAACTCCACGAATTTTTCTATGTTGAGCTTTCGTACCAATGCCTGTAGATTTTCCTTGTACTCGGGTTTGCCTTTAGGCGCGTCTCCCACGATCAATATCTTTGCCTTTGGAAATATGCGCACCACCCTTGCAATCGCCTGCAAAAAAAAGGCATGGCCTTTTATAGGCGTAATCCTGCCGATAACACCTATCTTATATTCTGTTTTCTGGCACGACGCGTCTATAGGGTTAAATCTAAATTTCTCAAGATCAACCCCCCTTGGGATAAATCTTATCCTCTCGCGGGCCACGCCAAAATCCTCTATCATATGTCTGCCTATAACATTTGAGGCTACTATTACAAATTTTCCCCAACCCATAACCCGGCTCAAAAGATGCGTCGAGTAATAACCATGCGCGGTAGTAATAAAGCTGGCATTCGTGCGTCGCGTCGCGAAGAATGCGATAATAGCCGGCACGCGGGAACGAGCATGCACAATATCTATGCGCTCTTCCTTTATGATCCGCTCCAACGCCTTGACCATGGAAATAACAGTAAACAATGATTTTTTATACACAGGGAGCTTGATATGTCTTGTCTTCATACCCAGGAGTTCGCTCACCATCTTACCTCCGCCAGACACGACAATGACCTCATGTCCTCGCCTGATAAGCTCCTTGGACAAGTCTACAGTCCCTGTCTCTACGCCGCCTACGTCCAGCATTGGTAATATTTGTAATATTTTCATGGCTTAAAGCTCACATGAGACTCTCTAATCTTTTAACTATTCTCTTTCTATCATCTATTTTCTTTATTTCTGGTTTCTCCAACAAAAGTTTTTTTACTGTATCGTAAATCATATCTGGCGCAGAAATTCTTATATAACCTTGCTGTTCCAAATTCGAAACGCTCTTTTCATACTTACTCTTGCGCGCTTGTGGCTTGTGGCTTGTGGCTTTAAACACCACCACGTGCTTTCCGGAACTAACTGCCTCTGAAATCATTGACATAGATTCCGATGAAACAATTATAACTTCACTCTTGTCAAAAATCTCCTGCACTACGCCTTCTTTATTATTCTTACTAGCTATCACTAACCATTTACCCTCTCCGCTCAATTTTTTTTCAACAAGCTCTTCTATTTCAGGCGAAGTCCTTCTGGAAGTCGAAACAAATACCTCGCAATCCATCTTTAACGCGCTATCTATCACTTTTTCTACATCTTCTTTTTTTAATTTAAAATTCTTCGCATCTCCTCCGATAAGTAAGCCAAGGCCTTTGGCTGGAGGCTGCCCGCCAGCAGTAGCTGGCGAGGTCTCGCCTTTGGCGGAAAGGCTGGAGGCTGAAGGCAAAACTCTATTCGGCGCAATCTCAGTAATAAGCGCGTTAGATTTCGACTTTCCAAACGCATCGTGTCTTGGCAATACGATTAAATCGAATTTATTGCTTCGTCCCAATCCCGGATTCATGATCACGATGCCCTTTGCGTTATTTTCGTATTTTAAAAATGCGTTCGCAGCTACGCTAGAAGCGCCGCAAGAAATGACTATATCAGCATATTCTTTGATCTTATTGAAACTTTCTTTCTTTAAACAAAGCTTCACGCATCGCAAACATCCCTGACAGCGCTTTCCAGCAAAAAAACTAGCCGCATCTAAAAACATCCGGGTAAATCTATTTTTAAATCTAACATCCACAGTTTTAATCTTAACAATGGGTTTTTCCTTTATGCCTCGAGCCTCCAG
The DNA here is from genome assembly GCA_042571405.1 of Candidatus Omnitrophota bacterium. Taxonomy (GTDB): domain Bacteria; phylum Omnitrophota; class Gorgyraeia; order Gorgyraeales; family Gorgyraeaceae; genus Gorgyraea. The sequence goes on from JBHPHU010000029.1 coordinate 9,260, forward strand.
CCTAGAGCCTAGAGCCTCTTTAACCATTTCTGCCACAGCCAATGCCTGATTAAGATGTCCTGGCTTGCCGTCGTTTAAAACCATTATAGTGCGTTGAGGAGAAGACTTCCATCTCTTGTGTGACCACAACCATTTATCAGGAAATTTTCTTATATAGTTTTCAAGTGAGCTCGAGATGTTTTCTAAATTTATCTTTAAAGTCTCTTCTTTGTCTCCTGTGTCTATTAATTCTAATGGCTTTTCCATTCTAAGAATATAATCCTTGCGGTCTGAACGCCAAGCAAATGTAGGAAGTATTGTCGCGCCTGTTCTCAACGCGAAACTAACAGGCCCCCGCGCTGTTGAAGCAGGTCTATTAAAAAAATCGACAAATACTCCGCTGGGTCCGGCATCCTGATCAGCGAGCATCGCCACTATACTATTATCCTTAAGCGCCTTTATTACTGCTCTTGCTGAAAATCCTTTTGTAATAACGTGGCATCCTGTCATTCTTCTGTAATTATTCAATAAAGCGTTAAGCCTCTTATGTTTTTGCTCGCGCGCAAAAACATAAACTTTCTGCTTCCGCAAACCAATAGACAAAGATCCCATCTCCCAGTTTCCGAAATGCGCGGTAAGAAGTATTATGCCTTTGCCTTTAGCCAGGGCTTCTTTAACCCTTTCAAAATTTTCAATACGCATATTATCGTTCAAGTATTTCTTCCCCATAACAGGTAACTTCAAAAGCTCCATGACGCTCATGCCAAGATTTTTATAATGTGATCTTAATATTTTTTTGATCTCACAGGCGTTTTTTCTCTGGAAAGGCTGATTTCAGATTGGCATACGCGATCGAGCGGCGCTTAGAATTAAATATATATACGAGATCTCCGCCGCGGCGCCCTATCCATAGCACAGCCCCCAGAGGCATGCAGCAAAAAATAGCGCTGAATAACTTAACCAGCGCAAATCCCAGAAAGTCTATTATAGAATCCTTGTTCATTGTCAGTTATCTCGAGCTGGACGCGTAAGGCTAACACAGGGATACGGGATACGGGATACGGGATACGGGAAAGCCTTACAGCATCCTTTTCTGTTGTGACTATCGTGTCTATTCCATTCTTACTGCAATAGTTCTCTATTTTCTTCAAGTCGCTCTCTTTGTACCAATGATGGTCGCGGAAAATGAAATGTTTCTTGAATTTTAATCCAAGACTTAAGATGGTCCTCTCAAACGCACCAGGATTTCCAATCGCTGAAACAAGCGCAATGCTATTATTTTTTAACTTTGCCCCATTGATGATCTTATCATCAGAAAGTCTGTAAAAATACTGGGGGATGTGGCTGGATTTTAAAATAGTTGCCGCCGGATTTATTTTTCTGAGCCTGCCCTCCAATTCCTTTAACCTATTTTTATCCTGCGCGAGATCCACCTTTGTAATCAAAAAAATATCTGCTCTTTTGAGGTTACCTATGCCCTCGCGCATTGAACCAGCTGGTATAACCCAGCCATTGCCAAAAGGATCTGTAGCGTCTATACAAACAATATCCAGGTCCCTTTTTAATCGCCTGTATTGAAAACCATCGTCCAGTAAAACAGTCTTCACTAAGCGGCTCGCCACTATAGCTCTTCCTGTTTCAACTCTATTTTTTCCAGGCACAACAGGAATAGCAGGCGCTAATTTTGAATAAAGCAGCTCTTCATCTCCGCCATATCCTCTTAATAGAATTGCGGGTTTCAGTCCGCGCCCAAAAAGAATATTTGCTATAAATGCGACTGCAGGCGTCTTTCCAGTGCCGCCCCAGGTGATATTGCCGACACTTATGACCTTCGCAGCTAGCCTGTGCGAACGAAAAACACCTATCTTATAAAAAAAGTTTCCGATAGAAATGACCGCATAGTATAAAAAAGAAAAAGGTATGAGTAAAATTTTCATTTTTTAAGTTTTTGTTCTCGACTCCGCTCGAACAATATTCTTCGAGCGAACAAGCGAAGTGAACAAGTCGAGAAGCATTAAAATAATCCCGCGAATATCAAGATGCTGATAAAGACAAGAGCTGCTATAGCTACTACTGTACCTGAAGAAAGCCACATCTTGATAGTGATAGGACTCCTGGATTTTTTGCTTATTGCTATACCCAGAATACTCGCTGCGTGACCAAGAGGTAAGCCATTTGCCCCAAAACCAACACCCATGGCAAGTATCCACCACAGTGAATCGCCATTTATGCCCAAGTCTGAAATCGTCTTCATGATAGGCAGCATAACCATTGTAAATGGCACCGCGCCTATTATTGATGAAAATATCCCTGTCACCCATAATAGCGCCACTTTATATAATCTAATATCCACCTCTGCCAAAAGGGCTGTCTTTTTTGCGATCTGCGACAGGATGCCTGTTTCCTGAAGACCTCCTACAATAACAAAAAAACAGGCAAAAAATGCCAAAACCCCCCACTCAACATCATGGAATATCTCTTCGGGATCAGGCCGCAATAACACGAACGCAAGGCCCGCGCCTAGCAAGGCTATAAATGACGGGTACAGCCCGATATGATCATGAAGGAAAAACAATGTAAATGTAACGCCAAGCGCTATCAAACATTTTACCATTCCCTTAGGATCCTTTATTGCCTTGGCCGCATCTATATTCAAAACCG
>JBHPHU010000030.1:0-10949 GCA_042571405.1 Candidatus Omnitrophota bacterium
GCCGTTTTATCTCGCTTGGCCCTACGCCCTGTGTTATATATGCCACCTCTGAGAGCGGCACTTCTATATCAAGCGGCGAATGCACAAGAATGTTCCTGACTTGAGAAAGGCTGGAGCGGCCCTCTTTTCTCAGCCTTACCCTTACGTCTATCTCTCTGCCTTCTTCTTTAAATTTAGTAGCCACTACACCTTTTATAGCGGTATGCGCGGACTGGGCAATTGGGCCTGCTGAGAGATTATAAAGCGCGGCCTTGTCTTTTATAATATTCACCTTTGTCTCGGGCGAGGGCTGGGTAAGACTTGTGCGGATACCATAAATACCCTCTATGCCAGCCAGGCCATCCTTGACATGCTTTGAAATATCCTCTATCTTTTTAAGGTCCTTCCCTTTCACTTCCACCACAACAGGCGCTGAACCCTGGAGCGCGCTTTTAAAAATACTTTCCTGCACAATATACTCTATTGCCGCGCCTTCCAGATTACGATCATCTAATTTGCGCTTCAATCTTTTTATCACATCTGAAGTCGCGGCCCACTTTTTACCTTTTTTAAGATTTACTATGATCTGCGACTGATGAGAGCCCATGGTCTCAAGCCCCTGCGCATAATCCTTTTTCTTGCTTGAGCCTATATTTACAGCCACGCCATCTACCTCTTCTATATCAAGAAGTACCTTTTCTATTTTTTTAACTGCGTTATTCGTGACGCTTAATTTTGTGCCGCTCAACATAGTTACCTTCATGATAAACTCGCGCTGGTCTATCTTTGGCATAAACTCCTTATCTATAACAAAAAATAATCCCAGGCTCATGATAAATATGATAAGCACAGCGATTAAAAAAATCCATTTGTGCCTTAATACGCCGGGTATTGTCTTGGAATAAGCGGCCTTTAAGCCAAACACTGATGCATCTTTGTTCAATTTGGCCGAGGCTTTGGTGGAGGCGAAACCTCCGCCACTTAAACTGGCGGAGGTTTCGCCTCCACCAAAAGAGGGATATGATAAAGAAGGGCTTATTCATAACATTTGAAGGTCCGGAAGGCAGTGGGAAAAGCACGCATTCGAGGTTGCTCTGTGATTTTTTGAGGAAAAAAGGTCACAGAGTTTTGTATACCAGAGAGCCGGGCGGCACGCTTATCAGCGAAAAGATCCGCAAAGTATTGCTGGACCCTAAAAATAAAGGTATGGATGTGGTATGCGAGATGCTTTTATATATTGCCGCGAGGGCGCAGATCATAAAGGAAAAGATTCTACCAGCGTTAAAAGCAGGAAAGATCGTAGTCTGTGATAGATTTACAGATGCTACGCTTGCATATCAGGGGTATGCGGGAGGCATAGATTTAAAAACCATAAAAGACATAAATGCCATTGCTACAAAAGGCATATCTCCTGAACTTACATTTCTACTTGATATAGGCGCTAGAAAAGGACTTTTGCGTTCAGGAAGAAATAAAGACAGGATGGAGAAAAAGTCGCTCTTGTTTCATAGAAAAGTCAGACTGGGATATTTGACGATCGCTAGTAAGGAATCACATAGAGTAAGGATACTTTCGGCTATAGGAGAGATTTCAGAGACGCAGGAGAAAATACAAGAATATGTCATTCGAAAATATAATCGGACAAAACGCAGCGGTTAATTCTCTTAAAGGCATAATCGCGCAGGATACGGCAAGGGGAAGCTATCTGTTTTTTGGACCTGACGGAGTTGGAAAGCGCACTACCGCTATTGAATTCGCAAAGGCCATAAATCATGATGATGTAGCATCCAGAAAAATAGATTCAGGGAATCACCCGGATGTATTTATTATATATCCAGAAAGAAAAGCCGGTTCCATAAAGATAGAAAAGATAAGAGAGATGATATATCAGGCTAGCCTGAAGCCGTATGAGGCGAAGAAAAGGATCTGTATTGTAAGCGATGCGGAGGCCATGACCCTGGAGGCGCAGAACGCGCTTTTAAAGCTCCTGGAAGAACCGCCGCAGAATCATATATTCATATTGACTGCCTCTAACGCCTCAGCGTTGCTTCCTACGGTTTTGTCGAGATGTAAGGTCTTGAAGTTTTATTCTCTTGGTCATGACATGATACAGGAGTTTCTCAAGGCGCAGGACATGGAAGAAAAAGAGGCGATGTTATTTTCGCATATGGCGATGGGTAGTCTTGGCAGGGCAATGGAACTCAAGGAAGGGGATATTATCGCTCGGCGTGACCAGGTCGTGAACGATTTTTTCTTAAGAAAAAGCGCGCTTTTAAAGGAAAGTGTTTTATCAGGGGATTCGGTCAAGAATATCGGAGAGTCGTTATACATGCTTTTGTGCTGGTACAGGGATTTATTGGTATCAAAATTTACACAGTCGCCTGACGAATTATTGAATGCAGATCGTTCACGCGAGATTTTTTCGTATGCGTCCAGGTTTTCAAGAGAGAAATTAGAAAAAGACGTCCTGGCTATAATAAAGGCCATAGGCCATGCGAGAGCGAACGTAAATCCAAAAATAGCGCTTTTCAATTTAGCAGTGGAACTGAAACGAGGTTAACGTGAAGGAAGCGATTCAAGTTAGATTAAGAGAAGCAGGGAATACCTTATATTATGATCCAAATGACATGAAGCCAAAGGTGGGGAATTATGTGATTGTCGGGGTTGAAAGGGGTCAGGATTATGCGCAGGTGATAAGCGTACCGGAGAGTATTTCAGAAGATAAGCTTAAAAAACCATTGAAGAAAATTATTCGCATAGCTACAAAGGATGATATAGAACGCATAAATGAAAACAAGAAGCGGATTAAATATGCGTTTCAGACTTGCGGCAGGAAGATTCAGGAACGTAAGCTTGATATGAAGCTTATCAATGTGGAATATTCCTTTGACAGGACAAAGCTTATTTTTTATTTTACCTCTGAAGGCAGGGTGGATTTCAGGGAGCTCGTAAAGGACCTGGCACATATATTTAAGGTAAGGATAGAATTGAGGCAGGTAGGTGTCAGGGATGAGGCAAGGATGCTGGGCGGGTTCGGGCATTGTGGCCGGCCTCTCTGCTGCGCCAGTTTTTTAAAGGGTTTTGAGCCAGTGACTATAAGGATGGCAAAAGAACAGAATCTTCCGCTTAATCCTTCAAAAATCTCAGGCTGCTGCGGCAGACTTATGTGTTGTCTTGGGTATGAGTATCAGAATTATAAGAAATATCTAAAAGGGCTCCCAAGAGAAGGCGAGAAGATAAAGACGAAACATGGTAAAGGCAGGGTTGTCAGCGTGAATGCCTTGAAGCGCAAGGTAGTTGTGGAACTGGAGGAAGGGAAACATATAGAGTTGGATTACAATAAGTAGTTGTGAGGATGAGTTGTGAGTTGTGGGTAGTGAGTAAAAACACACAACCCGCCCCCACAACTCGACACATAACTCACAACACGCTCTCACAACTCACAACAAGATAAGCTAATATGAAATTCTACATAACAACACCTTTATATTATGTAAACGGTAATCCGCACATAGGGCATTCCTATACCAACATTGCCTGTGATGTGCTTGCCAGGTTCAGACGGCTGAAGGGTGATGAGGTGTTATTTGTTACTGGTACTGATGAACATGGTCAGAAGATACAGGACTCAGCCAGTGAAAAGGGCATGGAACCAAGGATATTCGTAGATAGTATAGTGCCGAAGTTCAAGGATTTATGGAGAATGCTTAATATCTCATACGATGATTTTATCCGGACTACAGAACCCAGGCACGAAAAAGTCGTTAAGAAAATACTAGAGATGTTTTATAAGAACGGGGATTTATACGAAGGTGAGTACAGCGGGTGGTATTGTACCCCGTGCGAGAGTTTTTGGACTGGATCACAGCTTATAAAAGATAAGTGCCCTGACTGCAATCGCCGGGTAGAACAGATAAAAGAGAAGAATTTCTTTTTCAAACTTTCAAAGTATCAGGATTGGCTGGTAGATCATATTAATTCGCATGAGGATTTTATATTGCCTGTTATAAGGCGTAATGAAATCCTGAGTTTTTTAAAAAATCCTTTGAATGACTTGTGTGTCTCAAGGCCAAAATCAAGGCTTTCATGGGGAGTAGCAATGCCTTTTAGCGATGATCATGTTACATATGTGTGGTTTGACGCGCTCATAAATTATATAAGCGTGTGCGGTTATGGAGATGATCCGGAGAAATTCAAAAAGTTCTGGCCGGCGGATATACAGATGATAGGTAAGGATATTTTGAGAATGCATGCGGTTAACTGGCCTATAATGCTTCATGCCGCTGGACTAGAATTGCCAAAGACAGTATTTGCGCATGGCTGGTGGAAGATAAACGAGGACAAGATGTCCAAGTCCAAGGGCAATATCGTGGATCCAAAGGAGATGGTGGATAAATTTGGCATTGACGCATATAGGTATTTTCTTTTAAAAGAAGTGCCGTTTGGCATGGATGGTTCATTTTCGGAAAAGGCCTTGATTTCAAGGATTAATAGCGACCTTGCCAATGACCTTGGTAATCTTTTGCACAGGACACTCTCAATGATAGAGAAATATTTTGAAGGAGCTGTTCCCAAAAGAACGCAGCATATAGACGAGCTTAGTAAACTTCTTATTGATAAGGCAAAGGATTTGGAGTCAGAGATCGAATCAGCTCTGGATATTATAAATTTCAGCAAAGCGCTTACAGCCATATGGGAATTGATAAACATTGCGAATAAGTTTATAGAACAAAAGGCGCCGTGGAAGCTTTCCAAAGAAAAAAAGACTGATGAGTTAAAAGATATGATGCATGATCTCTATCAGGTCCTGAGTATAGTTTGTGTTGCGCTACGTCCGTTTATGCCAACTACGTCAGAGAATATGGCGACTCAACTCGGTCTTGCTGAGCCGGCGACGAAAATTAATAAAGGTAAGCCACTTTTTCCCAGAATAGAGAAAAAGGAGGAGAAATAGATGCGACAGATATATCTTGATCATAATGCCACTACGCCGCTTCGCAAGGAAGTTTTAGATGCTATGATGCCGTATCTTACGAGTGATTATGGCAATGCCTCGAGCGTGCATTCTAAGGGCCAGTCTGCGCTTAAGGCAGTAGAATCCTCAAGAGAGACAATAGGCAATACCATAGGCACAGAGGCAGTGGATATTGTATTTACCTCAGGCGGCACAGAATCTGATAATTTTGCGATAAAAGGCGTTGCGATCGCGAACCTTGATAAAGGCAGGCACATAATAACTACTCAGATAGAGCATCATGCGGTTCTGGAGTCATGTAAGTTTTTAGAAGATCAGCTTGGGTTTGAAGTGACGTATCTGCCTGTTGACAAATATGGCGTAGTGGATTTAAACAGATTAAAGGAAGCGATGAGAAAGGATACAGTCCTTGTTTCAATCATGTTCGCTAATAATGAGATAGGCACTATCCAGCCAATAAAGGAGATCGCGAAGATCACGAAAAAAAATGGCGTCTATTTTCACACAGACGCGGTTCAGGCCCTGAGCAAGGAACCTATAGACGTTGAAGAGTTAGGCGTGGATCTTTGTTCGTTTTCTGCTCATAAGCTAGGCGGGCCAAAGGGTGTAGGCGCGTCATATCTTCGAAAGGGTGTTAAGATCGTGCCTTTTCAGACTGGCGGATATCACGAGAGAAAGAGAAGGGCAGGGACGTTGAATGTGCCTGGCATCGTTGGTTTTGCAAAGGCCTTGGAGATAGCAAAGCGCGACATGAAAGAAAATAACAAACACATGAGAAAGTTGACTAAGAAATTACTGACAGGTCTCCAAAAAGAACTCGACGAGATATATCTGAACGGTCATCCGGAGAACAGACTTTCAAATACCCTTAATGTAAGCTTCAGATATATTGAAGGAGAGTCATTAATATTGAATTTTGATATGAAGGGCATATTTGCCTCGACAGGTTCTGCTTGCACATCTGGTTCGCTGGAGACTTCTCATGTTTTGACTAGTATGGGAGTTCCGTCAGATCGTTCACAAGGTTCTATAAGATTCTCATTCGGTTACGAAAATAAAGACGAGGATGTAGATTATTGCCTGATAGAGATCCCGCCTATAGTAAAAAGACTCAGAGAAATGTCCCCTCTATGCTGAAATACACAGATGATCACAGATTGTGCAGTAATTGCAAGGCTTTACAGATGATCACAGATGGTATTATCTGTGATCATCTTGTATCTTTTAATCTGTGGTCATCTGTGCAAAATAAATTATGCTGATAGACACGCACTGCCATCTGGATTTTAAGAATTTTGACGAAGACAGAGATGAAGTTATTGCCCGCTCAAAAGAACAGGGCATAGATTTTATCATCAATGTCGGCGCCAGCATGGAAGGCACCAAAAGGTCTCTGGAGTTGGCAGAAAAACATGAATTTATATACGCTGCGGCAGGTATCCATCCGCACGATGCTGATCGCGTGGAAGACAAAGATCTGGAATTATTCAGAAGATTTTTTGAGAGCAAAAAAATCGTTGCGGTCGGGGAGATAGGACTTGATTATTATAAGAATTTCTCGTCAAAAGAGAATCAGAAGAAATTATTCATAAAATTATTGCGTGAGGCCAGGGAGAGAAACCTGCCTGTTATTATCCATAATCGCGATGCCCATGAGGATACCTTGACTATTTTAAGACAAGAAATGGGAAAGTCCATGAAAGGTGTTATGCATTGTTTTTCAGGAGATGAGGTTTTGCTTGGGGATTGCCTGGAGCTTGGCATGCATGTGTCTTTTACATGTAATCTTACATTTAAGAATGCCGGTAGGCTGCGAGATGTAGCAAAGCTTGTGCCTATAGAGAGACTTCTTATTGAGACAGACGCGCCTTTTTTAGCGCCGCAGGCCTTTAGGGGGAAGCGCAATGAACCTATGTATATGAAATATTTGGCTGAGGAAATCGCTAACATAAAAGGCCTGGATCTTAAGGAAGTCGCGAGGATTACGACGGAGAATGCAAAAAGGTTGTTTGGATTATGCTAAAATTTATCAGGCGTGAAAAGATATATTTACTAATACTTTTTTTTATATTAGCTGTAAATTCGATGCAGGCAAAGGATGTACAGAAGAAAGAACCTGTCGGCAAGTCTTTATCTTCGATGAGTTTTGAAGAGCTGGGTGTTACGGAAGAGAGAGTTAAGGATTTTTTTGAGTCTGATAAGCTCAGCGCAAAATTCTTTAAGTATCTCCTGCCTTTTGGATTTTTTATATTTATCCTGTCCTTGATATTGAATTTTATGTTTATTTTTAGGGGCGAGAGAAAGAAAATAGATTTTAAGGCACCCCACTCTAAAGAGACTGTATCCTGGGAGATACTGGACATATTCAGGGCGATACTTATTATAGTATTTGCGGGTTATGTGTTGGCGATTATCGAGGCGTTTATCCTGAAATTTTTTCATCTGGGGTTAACTATGAATCTACGCATGATAATCAGCACCTTTTTCATAGACATTGTCGCGGTAACAGTGATTTTATATTTTGTCATGGTTAAATATAAAAGGAATATACAAGAATTAGGATTAAAGACATCTTCTTTTTTCAAAAATATTTTATCAGGTATAACAGCCTATATTTTTATGCTGCCGATTTTACTGGTAATATTGATTTTTTCTGTGTGGATTTTGAATGTGTTTGGATATAAATCTCCGCCTCAGCCCATATTCGAGGTGTTTATGGAAGAGAAGAAAAGCTTTGTGCTTTTATTCCTGACAGTTTTTGTCTCAATACTCGGGCCTGTGGTAGAAGAAGTCTTTTTTAGGGGGTTTATGTACAGCGCCGTAAAAAAGCACACAAGTATATTGGCCGCGGCGGTTTTGAGCGGCGCTATTTTCAGCCTGCTGCATACAAACATCGCTGGTTTTTTACCTATAATGGCGTTGGGTGTGCTTTTGGCATATCTCTACGAGACTACAGGTTCGCTCGTGGCGTCGATAAGCGTTCATATTCTGCATAATTCCATTATCGTGACTTTTGTGTTTTTTCTAAAGGAATTAATAGGCTAGGCGTGAAGACAAAAGTTTCTCTTGTAAAATGTAAAACATATAACGCTGAAGAGGTAGGACCTGCCGCGAGAAAGGCCTTTGACCTTTTGGGCGGCCTGGAGCTCTTTGTAAAAAAAGGCGAGAAGGTGCTTCTTAAGCCTAATATGCTTTCAAGAAGGACGCCAGAGCAAGGCGTTAATACGCATATTGAGATAGTCAGGGCTTGCGCGAGGCTGGTAAGGGATTGTGGCGCAGTGCCTGTGATAGGCGATAATCCGGGCGGCTCTTTGACCCCTAAACAGGCCTATGATGCTTCAGGATTTTCAAGCATGGCTAAAGAAGAGGGCATTGAGCTTGGCCAAACCAAGGACGTCAAGGTGGTTCGCGGTATGCCGATATCTTCTTATTTTTTCGAGTGCGATAAGATAATTAATTTGCCGAAGATGAAGACGCATGGCCTTATGAATCTGACAGGCGCGATTAAGAATATGTATGGCGCGGTCTCGGGCCTTAATAAAACCCAGCTTCACAAAATATTTCCAAAGCCGGAAGAGTTTGCTAAAGTCCTGGTGGATGTTTTTGAAATAGTTAAACCGCAGCTTGTGCTTATGGATGGCGTGGTTGCTATGGATGGGGACGGTCCTAACGCAGGGAGACTTAGATCTGCAGGACTTCTAATAGCAGGTCAGGATAGTGTGGCTGTGAATAGCGTGTTCTCGCGTTTAATAGGGATTAAACCTTTAGATATTCTGACGACAAAAGAGGCCGGTAAGCGCGGCCTTGGAGAGAGCGATTTAGAGAATATTGAAATTTTAGGAGAAAGTCTTTCAGAGGTTTTTATCAAGGATTTTAAATTGCCGCGTTCGAATAAGGTATTAAGTTTACCAAACCCTGTCATTAAGGCATTGGCGCGCCTTATCAGGTTTGAGCCTGCTATAGACAGAAAGGCCTGCAAGAGGTGCAAGATCTGTGTAGAAACTTGCCCTGTGCACGCAATAACTATAGATGATACAAAGACCGCAATAGACTATCGCAAATGCATTAAGTGTATGTGTTGTCACGAGGTGTGCCCGTACGCTGCAGTGAAATTAAAGCGCAGCATCCTGGCCCGCATCTGCGGTCTATGATCTGGCGGAGGCGAATGACTGACGGAGGTTTCGCCTCCGCGCCCAAGAAGAGAAGGAGAAAGAGATGCTATTAGAACCTATCAGGTGGGAGAAGAACAAGATTGTTTTTATTGATCAGACAGAGTTGCCTGCGCGGCTAAAGTATGTGAGATGCGCTGACGTAGATACTTTGTGCGAGGCTATAAAGAAGCTGAGGGTTCGCGGCGCGCCTCTAATAGGTGTTTCAGTTGCTTTGGGTTACGCTCTTGCTGCCATAAGTTCAAAGGCAAAGACATTAGCCGGACTTAAGAAGGATTTAAAGAGAGCTTATCTAAAGCTTAAAAAGACTCGGCCAACTGCGGTGAACCTCTTCTGGGCGCTAAAGAGGATGGAGGGTTGTTTTTTGAATCTTTTACATTCTTCCGATTTTCGTCAGATTAAAAAAGCGCTTTTGAAAGAAGCGCTTTCTATAATGAGTGAAGATCGAGAGATGTGCCTCGCAATCGGAAAGAACGGCGCCAGATTGATAAAGAACAAAGACATTGTACTTACACATTGTAACGCGGGTATGCTCGCGACAGCAGGCTATGGCACAGCGCTTTCTCCTCTTTATGAGGCAAAGAAACAGGGTAAAAGATTTAAGGTGTATGCGGATGAGACGCGGCCGCTCATGCAGGGTTCGCGGCTTACCATGTGGGAGCTCATGAAAAACAAGATCGATGCCACGCTTATATGCGATGATATGGCAGCGTCTACTATTAAGAATAAAGGCGTTACAAAGATTATCGTAGGCGCTGACAGGATCGCTCGAAATGGAGACGCTGCGAATAAGATCGGCACATACGGACTCGCAGTGCTTGCCAAATATCACGGAGTCCCTTTTTACGTGGCAGCGCCGAGCTCTACTATAGACAGGAATGCAGCCACAGGCGCTGACATTCCCATAGAAGAGAGAAAACCCGAAGAGCTTATCTATGTAGGGTCAAAGCAGACCGCGCCAAATAAATCCAAGGTCTTTAATCCGGCGTTTGATGTAACGCCAAATGAACTAATAACAGCGATAATAACCGAATCAGGGGTATATGAGAATAAAAGATTTAGGAGAATTTAAACTTATAGAGAGAATCGCTAAGTCTGCGAACTTAGATGATACTGCTGTTTTAAAATATAAAAAGGATAGATATCTTTTGTTTACAACTGATATGCTGCTTGAGGGAAGGCATTTTCGTAAGAGCGCTTCACCATATTTGATCGGGAAGAAAAGTTTATCAGTGAACATAAGCGATATCGCGGCAATGGGAGGTGTTCCTAAGTACGCGGTTATATCCTTAGGTATACCAGGTTCTTTAAAAGTAAAATATGTAGATGCTATATATAAAGGTATAAGGGACGTTGCAAAAAAGTTCAAAGTAGATCTAGTGGGCGGGGATACTATTTGTTCCAAAAAGATCATCATAAATATCGCGCTCCTGGGAGAGGTAGAAAAAAAGAACCTGGTTTTACGCAGCGGTGCTAAGAAAGGCGACGAGATATTTGTCACAGGCTCTATCGGTGGATCATTAAAAGGCAAACACCTAAACTTTATTCCTCGTTTAAAAGAAGCGAGGTTCCTTACTAAAAATTTCAATATTCATTCAATGATAGATGTCTCTGACGGTCTTTTAGCTGATCTTGGTCATATATTGGAAAGAAGCAATGTCGGAGCAGTGATCAATGAGAAAGATATACCACTTACGGGATCCATAGAAGACGGGGAAGATTTTGAGCTGGCGTTTACTATTTCTAAAAAAGATGCAAAGAAATTAATGAAATCCTGGCCTTTTAAGACAAGGCTTTCAAGGATTGGTGAAATAACCGGCAAAGAA
>JBHPHU010000031.1:0-8681 GCA_042571405.1 Candidatus Omnitrophota bacterium
GCAGATTCATTCAAGGGAGTTGAAAAGGCTTATGCTATACAGGCAGGCAGGGAGATAAGGGTAATGATCCAGCCAGACAAGATCAGCGACCTGCAGTCAATAGGTCTTGCCAGAGAGATAAGCAAGAAAATAGAAGAAGGCCTTGAATACCCCGGTCAGATAAGAGTGACTGTGATCAGGGAAACAAGAGCGGTTGAGTACGCTAAATAAGAAATAGTAAATCCGAAGTACGAAATCCGAAATTCGAAACAAATTCGAAATTATAAATTCGAAATTTCGTGTTTAGTATTTTAGATTTATGATTTGTTTCGGATTTCGATATTCGGATTTCGAATTTTTGAAAAGAGGAATATGAAAATATTACTAATCGGTGACATAGTTGGTCGACCCGGGAGAGAGGCTATTAAGAGAATAGTCCCTGAGATTCGCAAAGACAGGTGTATAGATTTTGTCATTGCGAATGCTGAGAATATTGCTGGTGGCTCAGGCCTTACATGTGATACCGCAGATGAGCTCCTAAATAGTCAAGTGGATGTATTGACTGCGGGAGACCATATATGGAAGAAAAAAGAGATATACGAGAGGTTAGGCAAAGATAAGAGGATCTTGCGGCCGGCAAATTATCCGGACGAATGCCCTGGCAGGGGTTCAACGGTTATTAAGCTGGGTTCCGGTAAAAAGGTTGGCGCGGTAAATGTGCTTGGCAGGGTTTTTATGGATAATGTTGACGCATGTCCTTTTAGGATTGCAGAGAGAGAAATAAAAAATATTTCCGGAGAAACAAAAATTATAGCGGTGGATATACACGCAGAGGCTACTAGCGAAAAGGTAGCGCTTGGGAGATTTCTTGACGGAAAAGTGAGCGCGATATTCGGGACCCACACACATGTCCAGACAGCAGACGAAAAGATCTTGCCGCACGGAAGCGCTTATATAACAGATCTGGGTATGACAGGCGCTCAAGATTCAATTATAGGCCGAAAGGTGGGGCCTATCGTAGAACATTTTCTTACCTGCATGCCAACGAAATTCGAGATGGCAGATAAAGAGATAGAACTCCAGGGGGCAGTAGTTGAGATAGATGAAAAAACCGGCAAGGCTGTTTCCATAGAAAGAGTAAGAGAAAAAATAGAAAGCTATTTATAGAATGGTCAAAGAAGGAACTTTTGTATATAGAGTAAGCGAATTAACCTCGGGCATAAGGACAGTTCTCGAGTCCTCTTTTTCCAATATATGGGTGGAAGGCGAGATCTCTAATTTTAAGAATCACTCGTCAGGTCATTTTTATTTTACATTAAAGGATGACAGGAGCGAATTAAAATGTACATTTTTCAGAAGCTGTAATGAAAAGAGAAAATTTGAAATACAAGATGGCATGCAGGTGATATGTTTTGGCAGGGTGAGCGTATTTGAAAAGCGCGGCCAGTATCAGATGAATGTCATAAAGATGGAACCCAAGGGCGTAGGGGCCTTGCAGCTTGCGTTTGAACAGTTAAAAGAGAAGCTTTTTAAAGAAGGCCTGTTTGACCAGGCTCGCAAAAGGCCAGTGCCAATGCTTCCGGATAGGATAGGCATAGTGACATCCCCGACCGGCGCGGCTATCAGAGACATGCTTCATGTATTGGATAGAAGATTTTCAAATGTAGAAGTAGTGATAAATCCTGTAAAGGTGCAGGGCCGGGGAGCAAAAGAGGAAATAGCAAAGGCCATAGAGAGTTTTAATGATCTGGGCAATATTGATGTAATGATAGTGGGGCGCGGCGGAGGGAGCTTAGAAGATCTGTGGGCGTTTAATGAAGAGATAGTTGCCCGCGCTATATATGCTTCAAAGATACCTGTCATAAGCGCTGTGGGTCATGAGATAGATTGGACGATCAGTGATTTTGTAGCGGATCTAAGAGCGCCGACGCCTTCTGTGGCTGCAGAACGCGCCATTGCGAACAAGAATGAGCTCACTGAGAGATTAGAGAATATAGAAAGAAGGCTTAAGGATTATCCTTTGAATATAGTAAAGGAATACGAGCAGCGGTTGGATGATATCGAGGATAGACTGGAATTGCAATTCAGACATTGCATTGAGTTGCATAAGCAGCGGTTGGATGATATCGAAGATGGATTGAGTTTAAGGTTCAGGCATTATATTGAAATCAAGGAAGGGAATTTTAGGCTGCTTTCCGAGAAATTAGAGATATTGAGTCCTCTGGGAATTTTAGGCCGCGGGTATAGCATTAGTTTTAAATTGCCAGAAAAAATAATTCTTAAAGACGTAAAGTCTCTTAAGGCAGGGAATACGGTTGAGACAAGACTTTCAAAGGGAAGTTTCAGGAGCAGAGTAGAGTAGGAGGGTATAATGGCTAAGGAATTAAAATTCGAAGAGATGATGAAGAATCTGGAAGCTATAGTGAATGATTTAGAAACTGGCGAGATGCCTCTTGATGAATCATTGAAGAAATACGAAGAGGGAGTTAAGCTTCTTCGCCAATGCAGGAAGCGGTTAGATGAGACAAAACGCAAGGTCGAGGTCCTGGTCAAAAAAGGCGGCAAGCTTACAACTGAGCCATTCGAAGAGTAAGATCGGGAAATTACGTCGAAGTTCTCGACTTTGTCCTTCGACAAGCTCAGGATAGGCTTGAACAATATTCTTCGAGCTTGTCGAGAAGATATTTGGAACGGGGCGAGTCGAGAATAATCGCGGAATTACGCGAAAGCTATGAATATCAAAAGATACCTTATAAATAAGAAAAATATTATAGATAAAGCATTGGACAAGTATTTGCCTTCTTCAAAGACAAAGCCAGCAGTGATTCACAAGGCTATGAGGTATGCAGTGCTTCCCGGAGGGAAGAGGATAAGGCCTATTTTGACTATTGCTAGTTTTGAAGCATGCGGAGGCAAGGGGAATGCTATTATGCCGGTTGCTTGCGCAATAGAACTTATACATACGTATACGCTTATTCACGACGACTTACCTTGTATGGATAATGATGATTACAGGCGTGGAAAATTGAGTTGTCATAAGAAATTCAATGAGGCGATTGCGCTTTTGGCAGGAGATGCTTTGCTGACAATGGGTTTTGAGTTGATCGGCAAGTCAGATATTGTAAAAGAAGTCTCCAAAGCCATAGGGAGTCAGGGTACTATAGGAGGACAAGTTGTTGATATAAAAAAGACGGGTCACGGGTCACGGGTCACGGGTAACGATTTAGACTATATTGCAAGCCATAAGACTGGGGCTCTTTTTGAAGTTGCCGTGAAAACAGCAGGCATATTTAAAGGCGTTGACGAGAAAAAACTAATCGCCCTTAGTAAATTTGGCAGCGACATTGGTTTTATATTTCAACTCATAGATGACCTAATAGATAAAGATGGTTATGTAAAAGCTTATGGGGCACCTCATGTCAAAAAGATGACAGAACTTTTGACAAGACGCGCAAAGGCTCACCTGGATGTTTTTGGCGAAAAGGCCAAGATTTTGCAGGGAATCGCAGATATTATATTGAAAAGACATGACTAAACTACTTGATAATATAAATAGTCCAACTGATTTAAAAAAGCTGAGCACAGATGAATTGCCGGTTTTGACTCAGGAGTTAAGAGATGCTATTGTTAAAACAGTTGCTGCTTCTGGCGGGCACCTTGCCTCGAGTCTTGGAGCAGTAGAGCTTATAACAGGCATACATTATTGTTTTAACGCGCCTGAAGACATTATTATATGGGACGTAGGGCATCAGGCATATGCGCATAAGCTGTTGACCGGAAGGAAGGATCAGTTTAAGACCTTGCGGCAGCTTGGGGGACTGAGTGGATTTCCGAATAGATTTGAAAGCGAGTTTGATGTTTTTACTACGGGGCATGGATCTACATCTATCTCAACAGCGCTTGGCATGGTCGCTGCCAGAGACCTGGAGAATAAATCACATAGAGTGGTAGCTGTTATAGGCGATGCTTCTTTAGGAGGAGGCATGGCCTTTGAGGCGCTCAATCACGCGGGCCATATCCACAAAAAATTTCTTGTAATACTTAATGACAATGAAATGAGTATCTCTCGAAGCGTAGGCGCGTTAAGTAAATATTTAAACAGGATCATAACAGCTCCCAGATATAATAAAATCAGAAAGGACACAGAGGCCCTTTTAAAACGTGTACCAAGATTTGGCTTCAGGGTAATAAGGGCAGCCAGACGTTTAGAAGAAGGACTAAAGAGCCTTTTGGTGCCGGGTATGTTCTTTGAAGAATTAGGATTTAGATATTTCGGTCCTATTGATGGCAATGATGTGCGCGCGGTAGTCGGCACATTGAAGAATATAATCAACATGAATGAGCCAGTGCTCTTGCATGTTTTGACAAAAAAAGGCAAAGGTTATTCGTATGCAGAAGACGTGCCTGAAAAATTTCATGGTGTGGGGTCGTTTGATGTCGCTACTGGAGTGAAAAAGCCAACCAAAGTGAATTTTACCAATGCATTTGGTGAAGTAATAATAGATGCCGCGAAAGACAACAATAAGATCGTTGCTATAACTGCCGCAATGCCAGAAGGCACAGGCCTGGATAGATTTGCAAGTGTATTTCCTGATAGATTTTTTGATGTTGGCATGGCAGAGCAGCATGCAGTGGGTTTCGCGGCAGGTCTGGCTAACGCGGGACTAAAGCCTGTCGTAGCAGTGTATTCTACTTTTTTGCAGCGTTCTTACGACCAGATAATCCATGACGTGTGCCTGCAGAATCTTAATGTGATATTTATGCTGGACCGGTCAGGCATTGTAGGTGAAGACGGGCCTACGCATCATGGCGTGTTTGACATCTCCTATCTAAGGAGTATGCCAAATATGATAGTGATGGCGCCCAAAGATGAAGAAGAATTAAAAGAAATGTTTAGAGCCGCTCTTTTCTATAATGATGGACCCGTTACTATCAGGTATCCTCGAGGAGGGGGCTATGCAATGTCCGAGGCTAAGCCTCAAGCATCTAAATGTTCGAAGCTTAGTCTTGGGAAAGCAGAGGCATTAAGAACAGGAAAAGATGTAACATTGTTATGTGTTGGCTATATGTCTCGCGTTGCCTTACACGCGGCAGAGTTGTTATCAGTTCAAGGAGTGGATTGCGAAGTTATAAATGCTAGATTTATCAAGCCATTAGACTTGGAATTAATATTAAACTCTCTTTCAAAGACGCAAAGGCTTTTCACGATCGAAGAAGGCGTAGCGAGTGGAGGTTTTGGTTCTTTTGTTGCAGAATCTCTTATTGATAAGCCGCAGAAAAAGGTTATAATGGAGATAATAGGACTTCCCGATAAATTTATTGAACATGGAGATAGGGGTATTTTGTTGGATAAATATGGGCTTTCCGCGGAGAAGATTGCGGAGAGGGTAAAAGTGGTTCTCGATTCGACTGTATCACAGTCTCGCTCGAACAACATTAATATTCTTCGAGCGAATAAGCGAAGCGAGTGAGTCGAGAAGATAGTATTATGCCTAAAATAGAGATAGATAGAGAAAAATGTAAAGGCTGTAGACTTTGCGTGGTGTTTTGCCCAAAGACATGTATCGAATCAGATGACTCTGTCAATAAAAGAGGGGCTAACCCGGTTTTATTCGTAGACAAGGATAATAAATGCACAGGTTGTTCTTTTTGCGCGATAATATGTCCAGATCTGTGCATAACAGTGTATTAATGAGCGAAGCGAATTAATATGAAGAAAGTTTTAATGTGCGGAAATGAGGTTCTGGCAGAGGCTGCGATAATGGCAGGCTGCAGGTTTTACGCTGGCTACCCCATTACTCCACAGAATGAGCTTCCAGCTTACATGTCTAGGCACATGCCAAAATCAGGAGGCGTGTTTATACAGTCAGAGAGTGAAATTTCTGCTATTAACATGGTCTTTGGCGCGGCACTTGTAGGCGCAAGGGCAATGACATCTTCTTCAAGTCCAGGCATTAGCCTTAAGCAGGAAGGCATATCGTATCTTGCTGGCTGTGAGCTTCCCGCAGTAATAGTAAATGTAATGAGAGGGGGTCCTGGCCTTGGGAATATAGCGCCGAGTCAAAGTGATTATTTTCAGGCTACAAGGGGTGGAGGCCATGGCGATTATCGTCAGATAGTGCTGGCGCCAGCTTCGTTGCAGGAGATAGTGGAACTAACAATACTTTCGTTTGATTTAGCGGATAAGTACAGGATGCCTGTTATGATTTTGAGTGACGGCATTTTGGGACAAATGATGGAGCCGGTTGAATTAGCGGATAGCGTAGAGCGTATAGCGTATAGCACAAAGAAGGATTGGGTTTTGGATGGATGTAAAGGTAGAAAGCCGCGGGTGATAAAGTCACTTTTATTGGGCGATGGGGAATTGGAAAGATTTAACGAGAAATTGCAGAAAAAATATCAAGAGATTAAAGAAAAAGAGACACGTTGCGAGGTTTTGCACGGAGATGATAGCGAGGTCATGCTGGTTAGTTATGGCACAACCAGCAGGTTCTGCAGGGGCGTTGTTGAAAAACTTCGTAGCGATGGAAAAAAGATAGGCATGGTCAGGCCCATGACCCTGTGGCCCTTCCCAGAGAAGCAATTGAAAGGATTATCAGAAAAGGTTAGAAAATTTTTAGCAGTAGAGATGAACTGCGGACAAATGGTGGGAGATGTTAAGCTTAGCATAGATTGTAAGCGCCCGGTTTATTTTTATGGACGTTCAGGCGGCGGAGTTCCTACAGAGGAAGATATAATCAGTTATATTTATGAAAAAAATATTCTCTAAGCCAAACAGCATAAGAGATGTGTCTACCCATTATTGCGCTGGATGCGGTCATGGTATAGTGCATCGTCTTGTCTGTGAAGCAATAGATGAGCTGGAAATCAGGGAAAAGGTCATAGGTATTGCGCCTGTTGGCTGTGCAGTTATAGCATATGATTACTGGGATTTTGATGTAACAGAGGCGGCGCATGGCAGGGTGCCGGCAGTTGCTACAGGTATAAAAAGGATGAGCCCGGAAAGCATCGTTTTTGGATATCAGGGAGATGGGGACCTCGCGGCAATAGGCACGGCAGAGATCGTGCACGCGGCAAACAGAGGGGAGAACATAACCATTATCTTTGTCAATAACGCGGTTTACGGGATGACAGGCGGCCAGATGGCTCCGACAACAATGCTGGGACAAAAAACAGCTACCACGCCTTTTGGCAGGAGTCAAAAAAGAGATGGTTTTCCTCTTAAGGTGTGCGAACTTATATCGACATTGCCAGGTGTTTCATATGCAGAGAGGGTGTCTACGCATTCTCCTCAAGATATTTTAAAGGCAAAAAGAGCCGTAAAAAAGGCGTTCCAGAGTCAGCTTGATGGCCAGGGCCTTTCTATTGTTGAAGTGCTTTCGTCGTGCCCTACATATCTAGGGCTTTCACCTGAAGAGGCTGTCAAGTGGATGGGTGAGACTATGATAAAAGAATATCCTTTGGGGTTATTTAGATGAGAGAAGAAATAGTCTTTTCAGGATTCGGGGGGCAGGGCATAATGTTAATGGGAAAGGCCCTTTCTTATGCCGCGATGAAAGAAGGAAAGTTCGTTACGTGGATGCCTTCTTATGGCGCTGAGGTCAGGGGAGGGACTGCGCATTCCATGGTAGTTATTTCAGATAAAGAGATTGCTTCTCCTCTTGTAAAGGAGCCAAGCATTTGCATAGTCATGAATAAGCCTTCGCTCTCAAAGTTTGAGGCCAAGGTCAAAGAAAAAGGGATTTTACTCATAAATAAATCCTTGGCAGAAGATGGGTCAAAGAGAAACGATATAGAGGTACTAGAGATCCCTGCTACAGATATGGCTTCTAAATTAGGGAGCCAGCGCGTTGGAAACATGATAATGCTTGGCGCTCTTCTGTCAAAGAAAGGCATATTGCCAATGCAGGCATTGGTAGATTCTTTAAAAGATGTTATTCCTGAATCTCGTCACAGCATGATACCTTTAAATGAAAAGGCGATAAGAGAGGGTTATGAATATGGTTCGCGTTAGATTTGCGCCAAGTCCCACAGGGAATTTGCATGTAGGAAGCGCCAGGACAGCGCTTTTTAACTGGCTATACGCAAGGGCGCAGTCAGGAAAATTTATCCTCAGGATAGAAGATACAGACAAGAAACGCTCAAGCGACGTGTATCTAAAAGAAATCATTTCCAGCCTCGAGTGGCTGGGCATGAACTGGGATGAAGGCCCATATTTTCAAAGCAAACGCCAGGATATATATCTGTCGTACGCTGAGAAATTGGTTAAAGAAGGAGTTGCGTATAAAGATGGCGAGGCAATTATATTTAAAATACCTCATGAAAAGATAAAGATGTACGACATTGTTCATGGCGAGATAGAAGTAGATAATTCTCTTGTCGGAGAACTTGTTTTGATAAAATCAGACAGAACGCCCGCTTATAATTTTGCGTGTGTAATAGACGACATAGATATGAAAATCACGCATATAATAAGAGGAGATGACCATATCTCTAACACGAATAAACAGATTGCCGTTTACAACGCGCTTAAGGTAAAGCCTCCGAAATTTGCGCATATCCCATTAATACTCGCGCCGGATAAATCCCGGCTTTCCAAAAGATTCGGCGCAGTGGCTATTTCCGAATACAGGGAAAAAGGATATCTCTCTGGCGCAATGGTTAATTATCTTGCTCTTTTAGGGTGGGCTCCCGGAGATAAC
>JBHPHU010000032.1:0-7684 GCA_042571405.1 Candidatus Omnitrophota bacterium
CATTGGCACGACATTACCAGGGAGTATTTTACATTTATTAGCAACAAGCGGTAATTTTGTTACAATAGAAGGAACAACAAATGAAGTTGGAATGCTTTGGAAAAATGATCAAAATTCAACAGGATGGTATATGCATTTGGATGATGCTTCAAATAATAATTTAGCTGATGATATGCTGGGATTCGATGCTTCAGGTGGAGCAGGAACAGATTATGTAATGGTCATGTCTGCTGCCGGCAACATCGGCATCGGCACAACCATCCCCATAGAAAAACTCCACGTATCCGGAAACATAGCAGTCTCAGGCACGGTAGACGGAGTAGATATAGCAGCCTTATCTACAGCTGATGCAGCAGATTATGATGAGATAGGAGATCTACCGACAGCAGCAGTAGCAGATGAAGCAACCACTACTATTGCAACAGGCGACCAGATATATGATTTCGTAACAGGGCTAAGCTATATAACAGACGATACATCAGTCCCAAAGAACCACTTAACTAATTCAGGCACTCTAAGCTTTGACTGGGCAGATGACGAGGTATCAGATACTCTCACCTCATCTATATTCGTAGGATCAGGCTCAACTACTAATGCAGTAGATCTGGCAACAGCTGAGGTAGCAGGTACTCTTACAACAGATCGTTACTCCGCATATTCTGATCTCTCAGCCGAAGGATATCTAGGAGACAATGCAGATACAGATCTAACCTCAAAAAGCTACGTAGACAACGCAATAGCAGGACTCAAATGGAAATCATCTGTTAAAGCTGCCTCTACCGCAGCAGCTACATTAGCAAGTGACTTTGAAAACGGTGACACAATAGACGGAGTCTCTCTCTCAACAGGAGACCGCATTCTCGTAAAAGATCAAGCCTCAGCAGCTGAGAACGGAATCTACATAGTAACAGCAGGCGCCCCTACAAGAGCAACAGACGCAAACTCAGAAGCGGAACTAATCGCAGCTGCAGTATTCGTAGAACAAGGCACAACTAATGCTGATACAGCCTTTGTCTGCTCTTCCAATACAATCGCGGTTATTGACACAAATGACGTAGACTTTGCCCAATTCTCAGGCGCGGCAGTGTTCTCAGCAGGCAGTGGCTTAACAAAGTCAGGTTCTACTTTTAAGCTTGGCGGTACGCTTACAGAGGATACCACACTCACGCAAGGCAACTACAAGATGCTCTATGACTTGACAGGCACAGGTGATTTTAGTGTAGACGATAAGTTCTACGTTACAGACGCTGGCAACGTTGGTATTGGCACGACAGTTCCGACAGCAATGTTGGAAGTCAGCAGTGATGTATTGATCGATGAAAAAGGAAGCAATGACGCATTTCTAAAATTACACAGTACTAGCTATGACCCATACATTACCCTAGCGCAAGGAGGAACGGACCGTTGGTATATTTGGGATGACAGAACAGCGAATGACTTGAAATTCCAGAGAGGAGCAAGTTTTGCTGTTGCGAATAATGCCATGACGCTTCAGCAATCAAGTGGTAATGTTGGTATTGGCACAACCATTCCAACATCCAAACTTCATGTAGACGGTACCTTTAACTTAAACGGCACAACAAGCTTCTCTGGCTGGGATACAAATGTATCAGATGACTTTGCAGCTTCAGATACACTGACAGGACTCGTGCAGTCAACAGCCTCAGGTACAAACTACTTTACAGGCGGCAACGTCGGTATTGGTACTACCGGACCAGAGGCGTTATTGGATGTAAATGGAACAGTTCTTGCTAATAAATTGCAAGTAGATCTTGGACAGATCATACAAGCAGGTAGTGACACATATAATACCCAAATATGGCAATCCGGAGCCGGACTTTTACCGACTTATTTTGATTCTAACTATGACAATGCAGGCGCTTCTATAAATTTCAGAACGAGAACATCTGGGACTCCTGTGAACGCAATGACAATTTTAGGAACTGGCAATGTCGGCATCGGCACGGCGGTGCCGGACGCAAATTTACACGTGATGGATGCTTCTGGAGCGAGCTTTTCTATTGGCAGAGACGATAATGTGATGGATTCTGGCGATACCTTTGGCACCTTGAAATTTTATACAAACGATGATAGTAGGACAGGAGATGCTGCCCTTGGCGCCTATGTCAAGGCTGTTGCTGATGGCACAATAACAAGTTCGTATCCGCAGGGTAGGATTGAATTCGGTGTTGCTAATGACGCACTGGCAACTACTGTTATGACAATAAAAGCAAACGGTAAAGTAGGCATAGGCCAAGCCACCCCCGCATCCAATTTTGATATTAAAGGTAATTTCAATACTGGCACAGCCGGCACCCTAACAGTAGTAAACAATAGTGCCAGCGTAACTACATCAGTTGACCTAACAAGCCACTTCTCAGCAGGTGATTCAATAAAGATAGTAAATTCAGCTCCAAGCGAATCTTCTATATACACAGTCTCTGCAATAAATGCCACTACTATAACCTTAGATTCAAACTACTCCGGCACATCAGACTCTGACGGCTCTGCAACAGCTAAGAAAGACTCGTCTCTATTCTTAGTCGAGAACGGAGACGGTGTAGATAAGCTTACTGTAGATAAATCAGGTAAACTCGACATAGCAGGCGTAATCCAAACCGGCTCAAGCAATATTGATTTAGTAACCCCAGCTGGTATCGTAAAACACGAAGCAGGAGGCATAGAGTTAGACATAGCAACTATAGGAACAGGCGATATTCTCGGTGGCGCTTCCGCAGGAGTTATGGAAATAATAGACGGAGGAGCTGCAGCAGACGGCGATGTATTAACAATACAAGCAGATGGCACAGCCAACTTTGAAACCCCATCTGCAGTATATACAGACGGAGACGCAGTAGCAGCTGTAGAAGCTGAAACCACCCTAGAATTTGACGCAGCCACAGTTATCTCAACAGCAGTAGGCTCATTAGGCCTTGCGCCTGTTGCAGGGTCGAATCTGAATGTTACTACTTCAGGCACAGGTGATGTAGTTGTTAATACGAATCAGTTGGTTGTAGATGCGTCTGAAGGCAATGTCGGTATCGGGATAATTAGTCCATTATCTTTGCTTGATTTAGCTAAATCTACTGGTGCTGAGATTGAAGTCAAGACCACAGATGCGGCTATAATTGACGGAGATCTTTTAGGCGAAATTAGATTTGCTGGGAGATATGGCGCAGATACAGCAAGTAGATATGGAGCGCTAATAAAAGGAGTAGGAGATGGCACGTGGCCATATACAGACTCAGATAATACTGCAGGTAGACTTGAGTTTTACACAGAAGATGCAACAAATTCTGATAACCTTGCTACTCCAAGGATGGTAATTAAAGGCACAGGCAACGTAGGCATTGGCACGACAGGTCCAGCTGCTAAATTGGATGTTGTTGGTACAAGTAATTTTGGTGGAGCAGCTTACTTTGATGAATATGTATATCATGCCGGAGATACAGATACTTATCAAAGGTATTTAGATGATAGATATGTTGTTGTGGCGGCTGGGCAAACTATGGTAGATATCGAAGGGAGTTCAGGACAAGATTACATATATTTTGGTGATGGCGCGGATATAGACATTAAATTATCTGGCGGAGCAGATGGGGCATTGTTTGTTGAAGGAAGCAGCGGTAACGTCGGTATTGGTACCACTTTGCCGGCGAATAAGTTAGAGGTTTCTGGAGATATTCTTGTGGGTTGGCCGGCTAATTATCATGTAAAGTTAGGCGGTGCTGACGATCCTTACATCGAACTTCATAACACAGGTAATGCAGGTGAAGGAGCTGATATTAAGTATGATTCCAGTGATGAGGATTTATATATAGGAACAAGATATGCTTCGAATGCATTTATAGCTTTCAAGACCGGATATGGAGACAATGATATTATCGCGAATGGCACTGAGCATATGAGAATTCAACAAGATGGCAGCGTTGGCATCGGGACTACGGTACCTATTGGCAGATTGCAAATAAAATCGTCTGGAAATTCAACATATCCATTGCTTGTTCAAGAGTCGGGTGGGACAAATAATATTTTTTATATTACTCAAGATGCTGATGGAGATGGTCAATTGACCTTAGAAGATACTGGAGGGAATAGCCAGGTTCAATTGTATTCTAACGGCATTTCGTATCTCAACGGCGGCAACGTAGGTATCGGTACGACTATCCCGAGCGCTAAATTGCATGTTAGCGGAACCGGCAAGTTTGAGGATGGTGTAGAAATAAACACTACAAGTGGCCATATCATTCTGCATGACACTGACTTAGCGGATCCTAATGATTATATAAGGCTTGAAAACGATGCCGCCCTGAATGTTGATTTTTGGGATGATTCTGCATCAACTAATACAAATGTATTCTCTGTCTCATACGGTGGAAATACGCAGATGGATGGCACATTATCTGTTGATGGTACAGGAGATAGCCGTATAATGGGCAAAGTCGGTATTGGCACGACAGCTCCAGATGATGAATTACACGTTGTTGATAATAGTGTACATACAATGGTAACTATTGATAATTTCCAAACTCTAAATGATTATACTTCATATCTTCAGTTACGAAAATC
The DNA here is from genome assembly GCA_042571405.1 of Candidatus Omnitrophota bacterium. Taxonomy (GTDB): domain Bacteria; phylum Omnitrophota; class Gorgyraeia; order Gorgyraeales; family Gorgyraeaceae; genus Gorgyraea. Next base: position 4,570 of record JBHPHU010000032.1, read on the forward strand.
AGGTTCAGCGACAAAAGGCGTAAAAACGCAGACTACAGATGGAGAATCTCTGGGCACTATTTATTTTGCAGGAGTAGATAGCGGCAGTAATTTTGATGGCGGAGCAAGTATCAGGGCGGTCCAAAATGGGGTTGCTGTCTCTAATGTTCCTTCTAACTTGCTATTGGAAACTTATAATAGTGGAAGTAAAAATGATAATCAGTTAGTTTTGTCAAGCACTGGTAATGTTGGCATTGGCACGACGGGGCCAGGTGAGCGGTTCCATGTTTATGGTTCAGGGACACCTATATTGGAAATTCAAAACAGCGGATCAAGCGCAAACGCCGCTTTATTGATCACAGAATCAAATGATGCAATATATGGGTTGAAGCTTTGGTGGGATGGCGGCACGGGTCAAGCATATTTCGATAATCTATATAACCATGCGACTAATCCTAAGATGCACTTTAGGATGAAAACATCAGGAACACCCGTTGATGCTTTGACTATAGCTGCTGACGGCAACGTTGGTATAGGTACGACCGCGCCCAGTGAGGCCTTGCATGTAGTCGGCAATATCACTGCCACAGGTACTATCGGCGGAGCTAGCTCCCAGACAGTGAGCACCGTTGATCTGACCCCTGAGTTCCCGACAGCTGTCTTGAGCGGTTCAGGGAATGGAGTTATGACCTCGAGTTTTGACTCAACTGCGTCGAATTTCCATAATTATTACAATTGGACTGGAAATTCTTCAAATCAGTCGTATGATATATGTATCAGAGTATTGATACCGGAGGACTTTGCCTCATGGGATGATACGGCGGCAATTACGTATTACACGAATATCGATACTACTCCGGGCAATAGCGGTGTGACTTTGGCAACTTATGATACAGCTGATGCGTTGGACGATACTGACACTAAAAGAACTGCCAATGGCTGGAATGCGGATACGGTTCCCGGCACAGACTTAGATGGCACCTACACAGACGGCGACTACATGACGCTAAAGTTTACAATGACAGCAGACAGCTCGAAAAATGCGAAGCTGGGAGAAGTGAAGTTGAAGTATAATAGAGAATAATAAAGCTTTCAGCTATCAGCCTTCAGCTGTCAGCTTTTAGAGGGTACTTTAAAATGAGTACAAAGCAACGCAAGACAATTTGGATTTTAGCAATAGCTAGCATTGTCGTGCTTTGTCTTGCGCAGCCTGTTTTTGCTACTTTTACTGATGTTGCTTCTTCTGCTGGGCTTAGTGATACTGGGGATGGGGATTCGGGTCAGGTTACTTGGTCAGATGTTAATGATGACGGATATCCTGATATTCTTTTTATCGGACCAAACACGAATACGCGCCAGGTGTTTCTTAATGATGGTGATGGTACTTTTACTGCCGGCACAGGTTTTGCCGGAGGTCGCGCCCATAGGTTCGGCGATTTTGACAATGATGGGTATCGTGACCTAGTGTACTGTGCTAATGCGACTTATTATAATAACGACGGCAATGGTTGGACTGTTAACGGCTCAGATGGACTTGCGAATGCTAATGCCCAGGGCTATGCTTGGCTGGATTATAATAATGATGGCTGGCTGGATGTTATACATCCTGACGGCACTACTCTCGATGCGAATCTGTGGGAAAATGATACTGATGGTACATTTAGCGAAGTTACTTCTGCGGCAGGCTTGCCTACAAGCGGCCTTGCCAATGGTGAATATGTAATGGTATGTGACTATGACAATGACGGAGATGTGGATATATTCTATGGCCAGGGTCAGAGCGGCGGCGATCTAGACCAATGGAAGAATGATGGTGATGATACTTTTACAGTTAATGCTGATATTGTCCTTGACACACTTGATAACAATGCAGGGTTTAGCATGGGCGATTATGATAATGACGGAGACTTTGATCTTATAGTTGCGCATATTAACGCCGTTAACCAACTTTTGCGTACTAATGCTGACGGAAGTTTTACAGATGTCACATCTTCGTCAGGAGATCTTAATACAGTCAATCTCGTTAGCTATGGCACAGCCTGGGGCGATTTTGATCATGATGGTGATTTGGATCTCTATGTGAATAACTCCGGTGCTGCTGATTCATATTTCAGCAATGACGGCGATGGTACATTTACTGAGAGCGCCTCGTCAGTGGGGATTACAAACAGCACTGCTACAGGGTTTAGCGGAGTAGCCACAGCTGATTATGATTTAGACGGCGATCTGGATATCTTTGTGTGTAATGATAGTACGACCGCTACTGTTTTCTATAGAAATAATCAGAATGATAGTAATTATCTTAAGGTTAAGGTGACAGGATTAGGTGCTGGATATTCGCCTAAAGACGCTACTGGCTCTGTAGTCGAGCTTTATGATTCTGCAGGTACTACGCTTCGTGCTATACGTGAGATTTCAGGCGGCAAGTCCTTGGGTCAGGATGATCCGATCGTACACTTTGGTCTTGCATCTGGCTGGGGCGGAGGCAGTGGTACGTATACTGTGAAGGTGAATTTTACAGGCGGTAGTACAGTGACCATGAGCGGTATTGTACCTGATGAGAATATGTTGGTTATTGGCAATGCTAAGCACGCAAACACTATTGAAGTCTTTGAAGGTGTTACTGATACAGGGAATCAATCTTCCAGCTATACGGGTACATTAACTATTCCGAGCGGCACAACAGTTGTTAAGGCCGGGAATTGGTATTATGACACTGTAAATATACAGGCAGGCGGTAGGCTCGAAGTTCAGGGGTTTGGATTTATTGACAGTGTGAGTGCAGGAATTTCCTCAGGGGATTCAAAGGTGACCAGTCCGTCTGATGGCTGGGCAGGTATTAATGCCAATACTATTACGATTGCCGGAACAGTAGTTGCTACTGGACGAGGATATGGCGGCGGTGGTGGTGGCGGAGGTTACTATAATACTGACGGTGAAAGCGGTTATGGTGGTTCAAATGGCGCAGGAGGTAAAGGAGGAGATTGTAATTCAACTCCTACAGTACAGGGTTCAGCTGGTGGCGGAGGTAGCCCTGCTGGTATGGGCGGTGTAGGTGAAGAGCCTGTTTACGGTGATGGTGGCTGGGGAAATAAATCAGGCGGTGGCGGCGGTGCCGGATATACCAATAACGATG
>JBHPHU010000033.1:0-7184 GCA_042571405.1 Candidatus Omnitrophota bacterium
CTATCATCCAGAGATTTGACATGTTTGGAGGATCTGTTGGTGTTATGGCAATATTTGATATTGTTGGATATGTACTGAATGTGGATGATTCACCTTCGATTGTAGCTGAGGCAGCACTTACATTATCTCTTACCCTGATAGTACAACTGTGACTCTTCACATCTGGCACATCAAATGTAACTCCACCTACGCTATTACCATACGTCTCTACATTGCCATCCCCGACTGCTGTTAATCCACCAGGGACAAGGTCTGTTTCTGCTTCACCATCATATAAGTAGACATACACTGTACCTGCATTCTCGCCCCATACAGTAAATTTTACCTGTTTATCTGACTCATCTACTCTCCAGGCAACACTTGAGGTATCATAATCATTGCCTGTTGTAGGTGTTTGAACTGCTATGTTGCCTCGTACCTTTATAGTTTCTGTTGCAGCTGATATAACATCGTCCTTGAATGTTGCATGATCCTGTACTACCTTGAACTTGTACGTATCTTCAAAAGTCGTATCTATTGGTATGACCAGATTGTGCGTACCTGATCCTACTCTAGTACCATAAGAAGTAGCATGGAATGTTTCATTGTTGAATGGATCAATAGCAGTTGCAATATCATATGTTACATCACCCGCTAATCCGTCAAATGTACCTTTTGTAGAAGCAACGACCTTTACCAGGTTTATGTTACCGTGCACCACATTCCATGTCATGGTGTGAGGGCTTTCATTTGTTTTCCAAGTTAGGCCTGTTCCTAGAGGGGCAGTAAGTGCTAATTCACCTATTACTCTAAAATCAGAAGCGTTCACCACATATGTACCATCAGTACCTGATTTTACATAATTGGCATCTTCTACCATTAAGCGGTATGTGGTATTAACTGGTGTCTCAGGGACCTGCCAAATATCAGTCCTTGTTACCTGTTGCACTGTATCATTTGGAAATTGATACGTTTCTATGGGTGTGCTTATATAGCTAGAACCGCTATTAGTAGAATATCTTAGATTTACTGTATCTATTCTTCCGTCACGTTTTAATGTTATTGATTGCAAGGAATCGCAGTCTAATCCTGCATCAAGCGTGCCTTGAGTTGGCGCAACTAGAGTCAGCACACCTTTTACTTTAAAATCTCCTGATGTATGAGTTACATCCTGATCAAATCTGGCGTCAGCATCTTCTATCTTTATCTGTGAACGGTGGCCTGAATTATATCTTGTGATATAGTCGCCTAAAGATGGGTCCATAGGCACTGCCCAAGTATCTGAACCTTCATTAGGATCTGCGTCTCCATCTTCTGGAGGAGTTGAGTTTACTATTTCAACCCAGGTACCGCCTGAATCTCTTGTATACCAGATCTTAACACCAGTTACAGGGCCATAAGTATCCCAGCTAATGGTATTATCGCCATCATCTGCAAGCCAAGTATCATCTGCAAGAGGTGCTGTTATTGTAAGCTTACCGCAGATAATGAATTCATCGGATACTAGCACTGTTGCCGGAAGATTAGGCGTGGTTGCAGTTATCTCGAACTTTAACTTATCTGAAGCAAGGTCAAGTGGCAATGGGTATGTGCCATGCGTAGTATCCCATGTGTAACTATTAGGTGTTGCACCGTGGTTTGGATTGCTTATATCAGTACCTAAAGTATACCAAGCTGTATCATCTTCATTATAATATCTAATCTGTACTGCTGATATGCTATCACCAAGTGTCTGCCATTGTATTGCCATCTGCGGAGTATTGTTTATGATCTGGAATACATCTGTATTTACTGGATAAACAAACGTAAACCCGCCTATAATGCTGAATGCCTCAGAAACACCTGTAGTAACACCTTCGGCATCAGCGTCTCTAATCTCTATCTTTACATTATTTCCAGCATAATCTCCTATACCATCCACTTCTGCATCTGGATCTTCCCATGTCCAGCTATGGTATGCATTTGTCCCAGCCGTAGCTGCCATCGTATGCAGAACTCCATCACCGTCTACCGGTTCTATAACACCATCACCATCATAATCAGCATAAATTTTCATGTCACCCACATCGCCTTCAACATACCATTCAATAAGACGATTTGTGTCTCCTATTTTCCAGTTTGTAATAGTATCATCTGGTTTATCAATAGTTATCCTTCCTATAATATTAAAAGGAGCTGTGTAGCCATAAACATAACTGGTGGAATGATCTCTTACCATAAGCCTTGCGCCTGAAGCAAGAGTAGTAGGCAGTTTCGATGTAGTTGTATGGCCTGCTGTACCATTCCCAACCGGCACTCCTGAACCGCCTCCGTCATCCAGCAATACGCATTCTGCATCTGCCCAATCAAGATCACCATCCAGATCAACATATATATCTACATTGGTTGTCTTCGATACAGCGCTGCATGTCCATTCAACAGTTGGATTGGTGTATGCAATGAGATCTTGTGAAGGAGTAGTAACTGTTACCTGAGGTATAAAACTAAATTCATCTGACGCCAAAAGAACATCATTGTTCTGGACTGAAACAACTCGAATCTTACACTGATTGGTCTTTTGTTTCTGCAAGCCTGTGTCTGCCCATGTCCACGTATAAGTATTCGGGCCAGAAGATAATCCTGTTGGAGTATTATCATAATTACTTACAATGTTCTGCCAGCCGCCGCTTGGGGTATAAAGATCGATATTTACCTCTGTCATTGTTCCAATAGCATTCCAGGTAATATCGTGGCTCTGTCCAACATACCAGATGGTACGTGGGCCAGGCGTGTCACCTACCGGTTCAATAATTTCATCTATATCGCCTTTTATTGTAAATGTCACTGTATGCTCGTCAGTAAGAGTAGGATAGCTTGCATCTATAGTACTTACCCTTATCTTGCACTGGTCATATATCCTGTCAGGGATAGTCCAATCAGGTGAATGATAGTTTGTTTGATCGGAATTACCTGAACCATGACTATCAGAAAGACCAGAGCCGGCTGCATAGTTTAGCCATTCAGCTGGTGCGCCAGGGCTAGGAGGTGCCCATAATTCGAATTTTAAACTTCCTATATCTCCATATTTAATCCATTTTACTTTTTCATCGTCAAGTGTTGGTGTTTCTCCAACAGTATATTCTACTGGAGTAACCGGGCCTTGAAGCTCCAAATATCCCAGAATAGTATTTGCTTCATTTGTAGGGGTTTCAGCATATACATTGCTCTCATCATTGGCATCTGTAACCTTGAAAAGTATTTCATTGGTATCATCCAATAAAGTAATCTCGCTATCTGTAGGATCATAATCATGAGCAGCATCTGTTGTAGCAGGAGAACCAGCCATGGTTGTGCTGATCTGAATCCAGGTCGGGCCATCTTTTTCTTTATAGTATATATTTATACCATCAAAAGTACCTACATTAGACCATGAGAGCCTATGCGGTACATCTGAAGTACCCATCTCTAATATTTTACTGTTCGTAGTGCCCTGATCAAATATAATATTACCCAGGAATTTATGCGTAGGATCTGGATCTGAATAATCAGAATCAGGACCAATGGCATTAGGAAGCGCGGCTTCTTTAACTCTAAGGCTGACACTAGGGGCAGTTACGCCTGGAACAGTAAATGTATAAGGTTCACCTATGCCCGCAGGATCACAATAATTAGACGCAATGCCGGAAGCGCCTGTTATAGTAGTCCAGCCTGAACCAGTATTGTACTGGATATCAACGTTCCCAACATCTCCTGTGCAAGTCCATTCTATCGTGCCTGATCCCTGAACATTATATGTCTGGTTTGTTGTAGGAGACTCTACTAATATCCTACCTTTAACACTAAACCATGTACTCTCATCGCTAACCTCTGTATCCGGCGTTGCTCCTTGCAGCCTTTCTAGTTTAATAACTGCCTGGCCATTTGATACCGTATTGGTGCCTGGAATGCTTTCCCAAGTATATGCTCCAGCAGATGCAGCAATGCTATTTTCTACTTCATACCAATTGTCTCCTCCGTCATCGGAATTATATATCCTTAGATTGCTTACTGTGCCTGTTGTAGTCCATGTAAACTGCTCCCCATCCAGCCCTACTTTCCAAGTTGTACCTGAAGTTATCTCGCTTCCCAAGAAAACCAGCGGTTTCATGAAAAAGACCTGAGTAGATTCGTCATATACAGTGGGATCATTGCTATCCCTTACCCTTACCCTGCATGTATCAGATGTAACAGTCTGCCTGTCACCTTCTGAAGCAGTATATAATCCTTTAACAGAATCTTTTGCCCAGTCAAAAGGAGATGCGCCAGTATAGTTTGATTTAATTGTATAATCATCAAAATCAAGATCTCCATCTGTATCCAGCAGTATATCTACCTCTGAGAGACCGCCGGTAGTAGTCCATGAGACTGATGCCAAACCATGTGTTGCATGAACAGTATCACCATCTACATACCATATCTGGCCAGTTGAAATACCTGGATCGACCAAAGTAATGTCTCCTTTTACCACAAAGTCAGCCTGTGAATTGGCATAGGTATAATCAGGGTCATCTACTGACTCTACTTTTATTCTATAGGTTGTGCCGGCCAAATCAATATCTCCGGGAAGCGCAACTTGATCATAATGACAAATACCGCTTGCCTCTCCATAATTATAAGCAACAGTAGCAAGATGAGTAGGGTATGCAGTAGGAGTTTGAGCTCCGCTGGCATTATCTACATATATATCAACATTGCCCATGGTACCTTTGTATCTCCATTGAACATCTATGTAGTTCGGGCTCCCTACTGTACCTATATAATACGGTTCTCCGCCGTTCGGATTCTCGAGCCAGTGCTCCTGGACTGTTCCCGGAGGATCTTCCGCATAAAGCATACCTCTTATCTCAAACTGTTCAGATTCATCAAATACTTCAGTGCTTTCGTTTATATCCTCGATCTTTATCTTCTTAAGCGGCGCGCCAACATCATCAGGGACTGTCCAGTCATAATAGGTATCTCCGCTGGAACTTGCAGTATGAAACGCTGTTCCATCGTATACTGCGCCGTTAGCATAATATAACTCCAGATCGCCAAGATCATAACCTCCGCTGCCGCCTACGTCGTTATTGACCTTCCACTCTATCCTATATGTATCTGTAGCAACTAACGCCTGATCATTGGGATCAGATATATTCGCGTTCGTTGGATCAGTTATTTCCAGCATTCCCTTAACCGTAACTTCTGATCCGGAAGCTGTTATGTCGCTTGCGTGAACAGAACTTTCTACGCAGAATACAATCTGATTAGCAGCAGCGCCATAGGGCTGAGTAAGAGGGCAATTTATCTTTGCCCATAGGTCATATCCATCGGCATTGGTTATAGCAGACGGTGTCACATATGTCCAGTTTCCCGCTCCGCCATCAGTGCTGTATTTTATTTTTACGTTAGGCACATCGCCTTTTGTGCTCCATCCTATATGAGGCGTTGGAGTCCCTACATATATAGTTGTACCACTGGGTGTGACATTCATAATGCGTGATTTGATAGTAACCGGCTGTGCAGAAAATGCCTTAACATCATCAGGATATGCGTCATTTACTACCTTTATTATAATATCATCATTCTTACCATCATCCCCTGTCTTGAACACACTCCCATCAATAGGAAGAGGCCAGTCATATGATTTATCCGCAGCTGTAAGGCCGGTTGCTATTTCATTTGTAGCTCCTCCCTGGGTTCCATCTTTGGAATAATATAAACTCACTGCGCTCATCGATCCTGTATAGTCCCATTGTATCGTAGGGTCCCCTGCATCTGCCGCAATCTCCCATGTAAGCCTGGAATCTCCGCCATTCTCAGTAGGAGAAACCATTGAAATGTTTCCGTAAATTTTAGTATTTGGAGTAGTACTAGCACGGACTAGACTTGTTGAATCTGTTGCTAAGCGGACCTGAAATCTTATCTGGTCTCCTAGACAATTATCATCATTATGTGTCCATGTGTATGTTTCAGCAGATGCATCCAATGTATGAAAGGTAGTATTGTAATTTTGTCCACCATCTGTAGAATAACGAAGCTCTACTGTTCCAAGTTCCCCTGATCCTTCAGGAAATGCATTCCATGTAAATACAATCTCATCCCCATATGTATATGTGCCTCCGCCGCCTTGGCCATCCATCTGTAAATTTGATAAACTTCCTCTAAATGTGCAAGTTCCTGATGTCCCAGCAACATCTGTATCTGAATTCATTTCTATCTTAAAAGCTGAATCATCTTCATCTAAGTTTGTTACATCTGTATCAGCTGGATCCCACAAATATTCTCCATCCCCTATTGCAAAGTCTGTTGCGCTTGTCTCAGCAACTGTAACAGGCCATGTTGAGCCACCATCTTTAGAATAATAAATAGTGTAATCTTCAGCACCACTTAATGTACCTTTATTAGTCCACCTTATATACAAGTCTGCTGTTATGCCGCTTGTATCAACGACAGCATCTTGAGCTGGCTGATAAAGATCCATCCAGCCTTTTATCTTAAAATAGGCTTTTGTAAGCCCGGTTCCTGACCAATCATATGTTCCAGGCGCATCAGGATCTTTAATCATAATACCCAGGTCAGTACCTATAGCATCAGGCACATTCCACGTAAAGCCGGTTCCGCCTGTTGTAGCATCAACGCGTTCACCGCCTGTAGGAGGATTACAAATATTCCATCCTGGATCAGTTGACCCGGTAGAAGTAGAAAAACTTGTATGATAATATATATTTATATCATCTATTGCTCCTGCGCCTCCTCCTATTGTCCATTTAATGAGATAAGGAGTTAGTGCCTGCAATATCTCTGTTCCTGATGTAGGTTGATCCACTGTCAGAGAAGATGTTAAATCAAAATTTTGAGTACCATATGTTGCAGTATCTCCATCTTTTACAACTTTAATAACCCCTAAATCACTGGATTCACCTATGGCAGGTGTCCACGGATAAGAACCTTCTGAATTAGCAGTAACATTATCCGCATCCTGGTCAGCAGCTATCTCTGTCCACTCTCCTCCATTATCCAGAGAATAATAGATGTCAACTTTGGTGTTGGCATCGCAACCGCAATTAAGAGTCCATTCAATTGTATGCTCGTATCCTGTAGGCCAATCTTCCTCAGCAGTAGGCGAATCAATAGTTATGCTTCCCTGTATTGTAAAGGTGTTTGGGCTTACATCATATATATCCGGATCAGCCCCTGATTCAGGCTCT
>JBHPHU010000034.1:0-7165 GCA_042571405.1 Candidatus Omnitrophota bacterium
AGTATTTTTGCCAGAATTTTTAAGGTCTTCTATCTTAGCTTGAATAAGGGTTTGAAATTTAACATGACAACGAAGAGACATAAGGTTATGCGCGAAGCCACTTGGGGGTTATATAAAATGGGAGGTTATTATTTTCACGATGATTTCCTGGTGGATGGAGAAAAGATAAAAAAGGAAGATCTTCTTTTGTTTTCAAGAGGAGTCCCTGAAACAATAGGGAGATTAGAGGCATACGATGATGCGCAGAAATCTCCTTATAGACATTTTAATCTTTTATCTCTGTCTATGGGGATTGTGCCTTTCTTTACAAGGGTAATTCCTAAATATATTATCTCATCAAGTCTATTATTATTTAAGGAAATAACTTCGCCATTTTTCTCATTGTACTGGTCTTTACATTCTTACCTTATCTATAATGCATTACCTTACGAGAAGCTGTTTTCTCATTTTAGAATAACATCAGAACTCGGCCATAGTCATTATTCAGCAGGTCATGTTGTTGAGTCTATAGTATGTCAGAATTATAGTACAAAGTATTATCTGATGCATTGGTCAGACCATTCCCTGGCTTTAATACAGTATGTTTTTTCTTTTCTGGGGTGTGATGATTTTCTATCATGGGGCATGGCGCATATAAATACTCTCGGAGTAGATGCGGAACCTTATGTGCTGACAGGATATCCATTCAAGAGATTTATCAAAGAGGTAGCATCTAATCGAGATAAAGTATTGAAAGATATGGGCATAAGGGCTAAAGGGAAAATAATCAGCTTTTTTGATGAGTCATTTGGTGGAGATTGCAAAATGACAAAAGAGCATTATCTTAGTTTTTGGAAAACCGCCCTTGGACTTGCTGAACTAGAAAAGGATAATACTGTTTTAATAAAACAAAAAAGCGCTAAATACAAAAGATTGTCTCCAGAAATGAAAAAGGAGTTTTTTGCTATAAAGGACAAGATACATAATATGCCGAATGCCTATATCATAGATCATGGGAGATGGTCTTTTATCGAGAGCATAGGTGTATCTGATATAGTGGTTACGCAGGGTATGACCAGTTCGGCTACAATAGCTATTATATGCGGCATAGAGGGGCTATACCTGGATGAAGCGGGTTATAAGCATGCCTTTGCAGTGTCTTTTAAAGATAAGCTTGTTTTTGATAGACCTGAGGGGCTAATATCAATGGTTCAGAAGATAATTGCAGGTACAGAGTCTCCATTAAAGTCTATTCCTGAGACCATGTTAAGAGATTTAGATGCATATTCTGATGATCGAGGCATTGATTTATTCCGCAGTATTCTTTCGGGTGACCGGCAGAAGAGCGTCGGGATTATCATACAGGCAAGGATGGGTTCTACTCGACTGCCAGGCAAGGTAATGAAGTCCATTTTGGGTAAGCCTATGTTACAAATATTGATTGAGAGATTGAGGCATTTGGACAAGAACAAGACTTTGATTATTGCGACTACCCGTAATAAAAATGATGATGTTATTGAGAAATTGGCAAATGAGCTAGGTGTATTTTGTTACAGGGGAGACGAAGAAGACGTACTTGACAGATATTACCAGGCAGCCAGGATGTACGGTTTGGATGTAATTGTGCGGATTACAGCTGACTGCCCTTTTTCGGATCCAGCATTGATAGATGGTTTAATAGAGCATTATTTCAGGAATCCCCAAGCTGATTATGCCGCTAATGTACTGACAAGGACTTATCCGAGAGGATTTGACATAGAGGTTTTTAGTTTTGAGGCGCTGGAGAAAGCGGCAAAAGAGGCGCGTAAAAGATATCAAAGAGAACACGTGACACCCTTTATTGTGGAGAACTCGAGGCTTGTGAATTATAGCAACAATAATGATGCTTCGATGTATCGCGTGACAGTAGATACCGCAGAAGATTTTGAACTTGTAAGCTTTATATTCGAAGAACTTAAAGACAGAAGTTTTGGATATAGAGATGTTGTGACATTGTTGGATTCAAGACCTGACCTTGTGAAGATAAACCAGCATATAGAACAGAAGAAAGTAGAGGCAGTATAGTGCGCATAGCTATTCTGACAGAAGGCGGAAGCGGGATAGGGTTTGGGCATATGACCCGTTGCCTTAGTTTATATACCGAATTTAAGAGTAGAAATCTTGAGACACTTTTTATTATTAACAACAATAAAGAGGCGACAGATAGATTGAGGGGAATCATCTACAGTGTATATGAGCCAGAAAAATGCAGCACAAGAGAGATGCTAAAATTATTGTCAGGTTTTGATTGTGTGATAGTGGATTCTTATATATTAACCAGAGATGACTACCTTAAAATCCAGGAATCAACCAGACTCTTGGTGTCTATAGATGACAACAATAGAATAGATTATCCTTCTGGGATCGTGCTCAATGGTTCGATTTATGCGGACGAGCTTAAATACCCAAAGACGAAAGATATTACTTATCTTTTAGGGACGGAGTATATTCCAATACGGAGGGAATTTTGTGAAGCAAAGGCAAAGGATATAAAGAAAGATATTTCTAGCTTTCTTATCACTTTTGGCGGATATTGTGGTCCCGATAAGATTATAAATGACATAAAGGATACAATCCTTTCACAAAGATCAAGCGCTGACTTAAATGTAACAGACGGCGGGCTTAAGTCCTTGGATATGCTTAGGCTGATGGAAGATGCGGATATAGCGATTTCAGCAGGCGGACAGACGCTGTATGAGTTAGCCAGAGCAGGTACTCCGACTATAGGAATATGCATGGCAGAGAATCAGTTACGCAACTTGGAGGGTTGGGCCAGACGAGGTTTTTTAGAGTACTGTGGTTGGTATAATGACAGAAATTTGTTGAGAAGAATTAAAGAAGCTATTAAACGGCTTATGAAAGAGAAGGTAAGAAAGGCTATGAGACACGCAGGCTTGGCTCTAATGGACGGCAAGGGCACACAAAGGACAGTAGATAGAATTATAGGGACATTAAAATGAAAAAAATAAATATTAATTCCAGCGTCATAGGGGAAGATTACCCTTGTTTTATTGTAGCCGAGGCAGGCATAAATCATAATGGTGATTTAGATATTGCAAAAAGAATGATCAGGGCTGCAAAGGAATGTGGAGCCGATGCTATTAAGTTTCAGACCTTTAAGGCGGAGGAATTTGTGGGTGATCCGACTTTGAAATATACCTATAAATCGCAAGGCAGGGAAGTAACAGAGTCTATGTTAGAGATGTTTAAGAGGTGTGAATTCCAGCGAGACGATTGGACCTTAATTAAAAAGAGCTGCGACGAAGAAGATATTATGTTTTTATCAACGCCTCAGAATCTTTCGGATTTAGAATTATTGCTAGAACTCGGCATATCTGCAATAAAAGTGGGGTCGGATGATTTTACGAATATACCTTTACTTAAAAGCTATGCAAAAACAGGCTTGCCCATGATTGTATCTGCCGGAATGGCTGATTCCTCAGAGATCCATCAGGTACTCGAAGAGATAGGTGCTACAAAAGGATATCCTGCAGTCTTGATGTTGTGCACATCTCAGTATCCAACGCCTCCTGAAGATGTGAATCTTTTTAGACTAGCAACACTGGCAAATACCTTTCCTGCAGTGGTTCTGGGTTATTCTGACCATACGCAAGGAGTCTTGGCGTCTTCTCTTGCAGTTATGCTGGGAGCGTCAGTCCTGGAAAAACATTTTACGCTAAATCATGATTTAGCAGGGCCGGATCATTGGTTTTCTGAGGACCCTGAAGGGTTAAAGGAATGGGTTTCTTCTATCAGGAAGGCCTATATCATGAAGGGTAGCGCAGTCTTAAGGCCTACAGCCCAAGAGCTCTTAAATAAGAAGAATTTTCAAAGAGTAATAGTAGCGGCAAAGGATATAAGAAAAGGTCAAGTATTTTCAATGGATAATCTAGTTATGAGAAGGATGGGCGGCAAAAAGGGATTAACGCCTGGTAGATTATATAGTTTATTAGACAGAGAAACCAAGAGGACTTATAAAAAGGGCGAAATCATCGATTAGGAAAGGGGTAAGATGGTTTTTTCAAAAGAGTGGGACAGCGTTTATAAAGAGAATAAAAACATGTCTATCTGGCCATGGTCAGATCTGATCGGTTATGTTATGCGATATAGCCGGCCAACTGGACCGCCGTTTAGAGTTTTAGAACTTGGCTGCGGCGCAGGAGCAAATATTCCTTTTTTTGAACACTTAAAAGTAAATTATTATGCCATAGAAGGAAGCGCTTTCATAGTTGAAAGATTAAAAGAGAGTTTTTTTGACCTGAAAGATAATATTATTTGCGGTGATTTCACTCTCGAGATCCCATTTACCGGAGAGTTCGATCTCATTATAGATAGGTCTTCACTTACACATAATACTACAGAATTAATTAGAAGATGTCTTGATAACGTGCACAATAAATTAAAGCCAGGAGGTAAATATATAGGTATTGATTGGTTTTCTACAGCACATTCAGATTACCAAAAAGGCAAAGGTATCCCAGAAGATGCAGTATTTAGTAAGGCAGGCTATAGAGATGGTCAGTTTGCAGATGTCGGTATTGTACATTTTTCTGACAAGACTCACATATTAGACCTATTCAATAGATTCAATATATCAATGCTTGAACACAAGGTTTACAAAAGAGAAGTACCGCAAGGTCATGTATCTGCTGCATGGAATCTTGTAGCTGAAAAAGAATAATTAAACAAGGAGACGATGTATGACGGATCCTAAGCGCTTAAAAGAATTCGAAGAATATTTTCTTAAAGTCATAGATAACAAAAGAAACAACTTCCATCCTTTGGTGTGGATTCACGGAGATCCAATAATAGGTAAGGGTGTATATGTGGGTGGTTTTTCCGAGATAAACGCAAACGGCGCAAAGGTTGCTATAGGAGATTGTTGTGATATAGCTTCATTTGTCGCTATTAATTGTCAGGATACGCATAAAAGGTGCATCGGCCTGACCGATAAAAGGTGCTGCAAAGATATTGTTATTGAGAATAATGTCTTTATCGGTTCGCACTGCGTTGTAAAGGGGGGTGCGCGCATAGGGCATCATAGTGTTATTGCTGCAGGGACCATAGTTGAAGACGCTGAAATACCTCCTTATTCTCTGGTTTTTGGGAACCCCATGCAGGTAAAAAAGGGATACTATTTTAAACATAAGGGGTAACTTATTATGGCAAAATATGACATGTTATTGGTTTATCCGGAATCTACGACTGATTCTCCGGTTAGATTGACTCCGCTATCGATACTTTTCCCTGGGGCATATTTTGAAAAGCAGGGAATGGATGTAGCGTATTTTGACGAACGCTTTGATTCAGAGGAAAAATTAGTCGAGCTTATAAAGGATTCCAAAGAGATTGGAGTAAGCGCTTTTACGGGACATCAATCTGGACGCGCAGCTGATATCTTAGAGAAGGCCAAAAAGATAAACCCGGCCATTATAAAAGGCGTAGGAGGACATCATGCCAGGATTCTTTCTGACGAAGTTCTGGCAGAACCTTTTGTTGATAAGGTATGGACAGAAAAATCTTACGGGGAAGACCTTTTTCCATATAATAAAAGAACAAAAATCCATTTTCAGCAGTCCGATATGCAGTATTTTACATCCAGGGGCTGCCCTTGCGCATGTTCGTTTTGTTCTTTGAGCTCTCCCTGGGTGCCGAAGGATATGCAAGATCTTGACAGGGAACTGAAAACAATCCACAGTGACACAGGTTTTAAAAAAATTTCCTTCTCAGATCCGAACATTGCTTTTGGGTTTTATAAATCAGGTGACAAGTCATTAAAGGTTGACAAAGTAAAAAGGATGCATCAACTTGGCCTGATAATGAGGGATATGAATGTCAGGTGGGATGGGAATATGAGAGCAGTTTATTTAACACCTGAAATGGTTGATGCGCTTGTCAGGTCAAATTGCTATTCCCTTGAAATTGGCTGTGAGTCCGGGAACGACTATTTTCTTAAAAAGATCTTGAAAAAAGGGTATGGTGTTGATGCTATTAAGCAGGCAGCAAAAAATGTTAAGGGTTCAGGCATCTCTATAATGTACAGTTTCATAGTAAATATGCCCAGAGAAACAAATGAAATGCTAAGAGATACTTTTGATTTAATTGATTGGATAGCAGAGAACGACCCAGATGCCAGGATTTCCGTATATACTTATGCACCCTATCCCGGGACACCTATGTATATTGATGCGCTAAAAGGCGTTGATGGTTATCCTAGGTTTACCCCGCCTACAACAATGAAAGGATGGGCCAACTTAAAATTAATGAAAAGCCCTCTTTATTGGATTGTGGGTTTGTGTTTTCGCAAGGATAATACGCATAAAAATTTTCCAGGGGAAGAATGGAAACTTATAGAGCCCTATATAAAATTAGCCGAAGAAAAATGGAAGAAAAGAGATGTTTATGATTTTCCCTGCGAAGAAGTCGAAGAACTTATTTTCAGGCAGTTAAAAAGAGAAGTTAAGGTATGAAAAAGATACTCACTGCGCACCAACCGGTTTATTTGCCATGGCTGGGTTTGTTTCATAAGATAGCCCTAGCCGATACATTCGTCATATTTGATACAGCGCAGTATCTTAAAAAGGACTGGAATAATAGAAACAAGATAAAGTCGGAAAAGGGTCCTATCTGGCTTACAGTTCCTGTTTATACAAAGAGTAGATTTACACAGTGTTTGGTAGATGTAAGGATAAATAATACGCTTCCCTGGAGAAGAAAGCATTTAAGGAGTATAGAGATTAATTACAAAAAGGCGCCTTATTTTAATGATTATATCGGTTTTTTCAGAAATATCTATTCTAAGGAATGGGATTCGCTGGCAGATTTAAATAATGAGATATTGATATTCTTGCTGGATGCGTTTGGGATTAAGGTAAAGATATTACATGGCCATGATTTAGGTCTAGAGGGCAGTAAATCAGACTTGGTTTTGGATATGTGCAAAAAATTAAATGCAGATTTGTATATATTCGGGGCTTTGGGTAAGGATTATGCAAAGGTCGAAGATTTTGAGTCGAATAATATCAAGTTACATTTTCAGGATTATAAACATCCTGTATATAATCAGCAATTTGGGGATTTCGTTTCGCATCTATCAGCAATAGACCTTCTTTTTAATGAAGGAAAAAAGAGTTTGCAGAAGATAATG
>JBHPHU010000035.1:0-6764 GCA_042571405.1 Candidatus Omnitrophota bacterium
CGAGCGGCTCAAGAAAAACGATATGTCTTTCTACCCAAGTCGGCTGTAAATTTGGATGCGCGTTTTGCGCAAGCGGCCTCAAGGGATTTAAGAGAGATCTTTCCTCATCAGAGATCATTGATCAGATTCTCCTTGCAGGCTCTGAGATAACAAATTTTGTGTTTATGGGCATGGGCGAACCGTTGGATAATTTTGAGAACGTAAAAAAGGCGATCGAGACAATGAATTCTTCATTAGGTATGGCTATTGGCGCACGAAGAATAACCGTGTCGACGTGCGGGATAATTCCCGGGATCAAGAGGTTTGAGGAAATAAATCCTCAGATAAATCTTTCAATATCTCTTCATGCCGCGAATAATAAACTTCGAAACAGTCTGATGCCTATAAACAAGAGATATCCTTTAGAAGAGTTAATAGAAGCATGCAATAATTTTTCAGGAAGGACGATCACGCTTGAATATATATTGATCAAGGATAAGAATGATTTACAAAAGGATGCGGATGAACTTTCTTTAATAGCTAGAAAATTAAAGGCCAAGGTCAATCTGATTCCATATAGCCCTGTGCCTGAAAAAAGATTTAAGGCGCCCTCCGGGAAAGATATCGAGCTATTTCAAAAAAGATTAGTCAAAAACAGCGTGAATGTAACTGTACGCGAATCAAAAGGCAGGGACATCTTTGCTGCCTGTGGTCAGCTGGCAATGAAAAATAGTTGAAATTTTTGAAAGAAAATCACCCCTCCCACGTGTCTTATATACAAGGAGGGTTTTATTATGCCTATAAATAGCTGGCCTAAAGACGAAAGGCCAAGGGAGAGACTTTTTAAGTACGGAGAGCATACGCTGAGCAATGCGGAACTTTTAGCTGTATTGTTCGGCAAGGGAGTAGCAGGTATCAGCGCGGTAGATTTAGGTAGAGATGTGATTGTTCGTTTTGAGACATTTCGGAATATGAGTCATGTTGATATTCAGGAGTTAAGGAATTTTAAGGGTATGGGGGATTCAAAGATTGCTCAGGTAAAGGCTGCGTTTGAGATAGGCAGAAGATTCATGAGTGAAGAAAAGAAGATCAAGGGAGCTGTTAATTCTCCAAGGCAGGTAGCAGAGCTATTTATGCCGAGATTAAGGGATATTAAAAAAGAAATATTTAAGATATTGCTTCTAGATAGCAAAAATAATATAATGGATATCTTAGAGATAGAGGAAGGAGGGCCTGACCAGGCAAATCCGCAGATCAGGGATATTGTTTTAAAGGCCCTGCAGAATTTTGCTGTAAGCATAATCGCGGTGCATAATCATCCGTCTGGTGATCCTGAGCCAAGCGAAGAGGATGTCTTGTTTACCGAGAATCTTAAAGCAGCAGGCGAAACGCTCCAGCTGAACGTGCTGGATCATATCATAATAGGAGATAATAAGTTTTATAGCTTTACTGATGGAAAGCGCCTATAGCTCAATCGGATAGAGTGGCTGGCTTCGAACCAGTAGGTTGGAGGTTCAAATCCTCCTAGGCGCGCCACCTCAGAAATTAAAGGATTTGAAGGGAGCTTTTCGCCGAGTAAGCGAGGAAAAGCTGCGACGAATAGGAGCAGCGTCAGAAAAGCGGGTGGCCGACTTCGCCCGAAGGGTGAAGCGCCAAATCCTCCTAGGCGCGCCACCCTACGTTCACATGGGGCTAAACTTCGTAGCAGACTTCGGGTGGTGAACCATTTATATTGACTATATATTTGTTCTATGATATATTACTAAAACTTGGCTAAGTGCGCCCCCATAGCTCAGCTGGTAGAGCAGATCACTCTTAATGATAAGGTCACAGGTTCGAGCCCTGTTGGGGGTACCATCCTGCGTTCACATGGGGCTAAACTTCGTAGCATACTTCGGGTGGCGAGCCGCCTAAATACTTTAAAAAGGGCTTGCCCGTCGAAGCATGCTACAAAAACTAGCAGCACATGAGCGTAGGCGGGCGGATGGCGGAACTGGCAGACGCGCTAGCCTTAGGAGCTAGTGGAGCAATCCGTGGAGGTTCAACTCCTCTTCCGCCCACCATCCTACGTTCACATGGAGTGGATCTTCGTAGCATACTTCGGATGGTAAACCATTATAAATTAGCGGGCTTGCCCGCTGAAGTATGCTTCGAAGAATAACTGTATTTGAACGAAAGCGGGAGTAGCTCAGTGGTAGAGCTTCTCGTTGCCAACGAGAAGGTCGCGGGTTCGAGCCCCGTCTCCCGCTCCATGGTTCGACGCGTCATTGACATCAAAGATGTCAATGACTTGCTTACCATGATCCTGAGCAAGTGAGCGGCCCTTCGACATGCTCAGGGTCGTCCCGAGCAGAGTCTAGGGACGAAGCGAACGTGTCGAAGGACCATTTTAAAGTTTAACTAAAACAGGAGGGATAACTTGTGAAGATTCTTGATTTTTTGAACGAAAAGGCAATTTTAGCAAATCTGAAGTCACAGAACAAAAAAGGAGTCATACAGGAACTTACTGATTTGTTGATTAGTGCAGGGGAATTAAAACCCAGGATGAAGGACTCGGTAGTCAAGGTGCTTCTCAACAGGGAGGCGCTTGGTTCAACATAAAATGAATCAAAGACATATCTTAAATTTACAATAAAAATTTTAGTTACGCCTATCCAATCTGTAATATTTATAACGATAAAGATAGCGCCAGCGATATAGGTAAAATAGATGATCCTTTTGCTTTTTATTTCTAAAAATTCAAAAACGAAGTGCAGAAACAAGACTGGTATGAAAATGACGCCTATGTGTCCGAATCGAAGCCAAAAGAATACCGCGTTTTGGTCTAATGTCGTAGAGAATTTGAATGCGCCAAAGCCCCAAACAGCGACTGACAGATTAAAAAGAGCCCATATCTTATTTAAAAACCTCTTGCCTTTAATCCAGGAAAAAATACCGAATGTGAGCGAACTAATAAACGCAAGCAACCCAGATAATGCAAATGGATTCATTTATGTTTTTCCTTCTTGATGAAATGCCTTTTCTCTGGTATGCAGCCTTGCCCGAATATGAGGCTCCAGGAATTCATCAGAAGTTATACCCGCGCATATACCTATTTCTCCGGCTAAAAGCGTTCCTGCTATGATTTCTGCGAATTTCTTTGATCTTCCGCGACCATAACAATCTATCATCTCTAAACATTCTCGTTGTGTGCCCAAAGCTGTTCCGCCGCCAACAGTACCGACTAAAATGTTGGGTAACTTTAGCGCGGCATACAAATCGCCTGAATCCAGCATCTCAAACATCGTCATACCTACACTGGCATTTGCCACATGCGCGACATCCTGTCCGCAGGCAATAAAAACAGCTGCCAGGCCATTTGCAAAATGGGCATTAATCCCGACTATCCCCGCCTGAAAGCTTCCAAGCGCCCAGGAATGCCATGCATGATATATTTCCTTCGGAGATGAATTCAGGTGTCTTCTAACGATCTTTTCCGACAATATTACCTCTGCCGAAACTTCTTTACCGTAACCTATTAAAAGATTAACGCCGGATCCTTTCTTCTCGGATGACAGATTTGACCGTAAAAGATATTTCTCTATCTCTATGTGTTCCGATATATACCTGCATATCTTATCTGTAGCAACGCCGATCATATTAGCGCCCATGGCATCTTCTGTGTAATAAGCTAATCTAAGCGCGACTCTTCGTCCCATTATATAAGGAGTAATGGACACTAACCCTCCATGTCCTGTTACTTCCCTGACCTTTTCACTTAACAGAGAAAAATTATTCCGTGTCCACTGAACGAATCTCCCTGCTTGTTCCAGATTCTTCAGCAAAAAGACAGGGTCAATATGATTCTCATCTTTATGGATACATATCTTCGCGCCTCCTGCCTTAGTTATGGCGATTGCTCCACGCTGATAAGTTGATAATAACGCGCCCTCAGTAGTAGCAAAAGGTACATAAAAAGTACCTTTTGCATGCTCACTGTCGATCTTTAACGGACCTACAATGCCTAACGGGACCTGGGCGACTCCTATAAAATTCTCTATATTGCCTTTCACATCCGTAGAACTTATAGAATAATGTGAGATATGAGAAAATTTTGTATCTGTCTTTACGCTTAACCACTCTCTCCTTTCCCTTACAAAACCCTCGTCGTAATTCTTTCTTGGATCGTGAGGAACACGTATTATTCTTTCATGCATTGCCTTTTCCCTCCTGATTTTGTTTACTTGACTAATATTATACACCTTACTATAGTTAGGTGTCAATAATAAAAATATCTTGGGATAATAGAAAATATGGAGTCCTCTATCAGATTAAAACTGGGTATGAAAATAAAAGAGTCGCGGAAGAAGTATGGATATACTCAGGAAGACTTATCCGAGCTAGCAAAGATCGACTATAAATACCTGCAAAAAATTGAAGGCAAAAACCCTCCCAATCTAAAGCTTGAAACTTTAGCTAAGCTCGCAAAAGCCTTAAAGATACATCCATCAAAGCTATTAGATTTTAAATAGGTTATTTTCTTTGCTTACTTATCTCGTGGCAAAAGATGGAGCAGGAGATCGCCACATTAAAGGAAAGGTTAGCGCCTTCCATAGGTATACGCGCTTTTACATCAAGCTGTTTGTCCACACCATAACGGATCCCTCCCCCTTCTGATCCCAATACGAGACCTAAAGGAAAAGGCATAGAAATACTGTTAATGTCTTGCGCATCGTCGCCAACAACAGCTCCCATGATCCAATACCCCTTTTTCTTTGCCTTTAGTATACTGCTGGAGATATTCGATACCATGCTGATCGGCATGAAGTTCTCTCCACCTGACGCGACATGCAAAACAGCTTCCGTAACCTCGCACGCGTTAAACTTAGGTATTACGAGCGCGAATCCTCCGAAACACGCTGCCGTACGAATAATAACTCCTAGATTCTGAGGATCCTTGAGTCTATCAAGAAAAATAAGTGTCGGCTGTTTACCTTCGGGAAGATCCAATAAATCATTAAACTCTGTGTAACTAAAACTATCCACCTTGGCAACCACGCCCTGTAGGTCTTTAGCGTGTTTCATTTTTGATAGCTGTCTGGGGCTCACACGCTCTATGCCTATGTGGTTTTTACGTATTAATTTTTCAATATACCCGAGTTCACTGTTATCCTGCAGGAACACATGCCTTATAGTCCTGGGCCTAGCCTTCAAGCGCTCATACACTGAATTTCTGCCATATAAAAACATCGTATCTCTGCTACCAGACAATTTATCCTCCTGCTATTCCTACATTAGATTCCTATACATCTCCAATGTCTTCTTTGTCACTATTTCTTTTGTAAAGTTTTGCTCTACCATTTGTCTTCCGGTATAACCAAACCTTTCGCGCAAATCATTATCAGAGAACAATTGGATCGTCCTCGAAGCAAGAGATTCGAAATCCTTTATTGGAACCACGAATCCATTAATGCCGTCCTTTATAATCTCCGGCATACCGCCTGTCTCTGTAACAACCATGGGCTTCCCTGATGAAAGGGCCTCAAGCATAGTAAGCCCGAATGGCTCACAAGCGCTAGAGGGATATACGCAAACAGTGGAAGCAGCATAGAGCCTTGGCATATCTTCAAGCTTAAAGGCCTCTATAAGTACGTTTTTTCTTAGATCAAAAAAATCTACTAGATTAACCATATACGCGATATCCTTCTGTTGAGTCGATGCCCAGTCTATAATATTTTTGGTTCCGGCCAGGATCAACATTGCATCAGGAAACCTTTCTTTTATTCTTTTCAAGGCTTTTATCGAAACATCGCAACCTTTAGCAAGTCCCATCCTGGCAGGGTGGAATATTATTTTTTTTCCTTTAAGTTGAGGATACTCCTTGAATATGCTCTTGTATTCGATCTTTGGATGATAGGCATGTTCATCTATCCCATGATGAATAACAGTGACCTTCCTGTGAGAAATACCCACCCCTATTAATTCCTTTTTTATGAAATGACTCACTGCTATGATATGATCCCACTTAATGTTTCTTATGAGATCTAAAAACAGATTATCGTCCCACACATTATGCGCTGTAAGAACAATAGGAATTCCATTTTTCTTTGCCAATCTTTCTATGCTTCTCGCGTGCGGTTTACTAAAGTAATGCATGTTGTGGCAATGTATGATATCTGGCTTGGCCCTGCTTATAAATCTCCCAAAAACCTCTTCTATCTCTCCCAGTAACCCATTTAGTCCTCTTTTAGAGAGCCAGTTTAAATCCATAATAGGAGCCCTGTAAATAGACACGCCTTTATATCTGTCAGTTACCTTAGCGCCTTCCACAGTGCCTGTTAAAACATCTACCTTGTGACCCATCCTGACCATTTCAGGCAATATAATAGTAAGGTGGGTTTCAACGCCTCCGATTACAGGTGGAAAACCCCAATGAAGCTGTGCTATTCTCAATGATTTATTTCTCTTCACGATTTCCTCCGTCGTTCTGCCCTAAAGATATTTTGCTTGTTCGGCTCTATCCTGCGAGATACCCCATAAACCCTTATCCTGAATTTGTCCTTTTTTCTCTTTGAATAAAAACATACGGAAACACTATTATCTCTTGCGGCAATCCTGATGAGGCGCCCCTGCCATCTCATACAAAAAGACATCTCTTTCCAATTCTCTGGCAATCTCGGATCAATAGAGAGCATACTGTTGCTAACCCTTGTTCCCGCAAAACCATTGACTGCTGCCTGCCAGGTTCCACCCAGAGACGCCGCATGCATTCCATCATCAGTATTACCATAAAGAAAGCTCAAATC
>JBHPHU010000036.1:0-6736 GCA_042571405.1 Candidatus Omnitrophota bacterium
AGTTTAGGAATGTCCGGCCATAGTATTTGTTTATTATGCGGCTGTCTAAGACAGCGACTATACCAGTATCCTTTTTACTCCTTATTAATCTCCCGAATCCCTGCTTGAATTTTAAGACTGCCTCAGGCAGATTATACTCTAAGAAAGCATCACCTCCTCTTCTCTGTATATCCTCTATCCGAGACTCTATCACAGGATGGTCAGGCACCGCAAACGGCAGCTTTGTTATGATCACGTTTGAAAGCGCTTTGCCCTGCACATCTATACCTTGCCAAAAACTATCCACGCCAAAAAGTACAGAGCCTGCCTGTTTCTTGAATCTTGAAAGCATCTTGCTTCTATCAAGGCCTGCGCCCTGCTTCAGAACACTGAAACCCTTTTCATTTAAATATTCTTCGATCTCTTCATAGACTATGTTCATAAGCGAGTAGCTTGTAAATAAAACAAAGGCATTGCCGTTCGTAAGATCAATGTACTTTTTGATCCTATCTGCCAGGGCCTCAGAGTATTCCGTGATCCTGTTAGGCAAGGGCATATTTTTTGCAATGTACATGCGGACCTGGCTCTTATAATCAAAGGACGAGCCAAGTTTCAGGTCTTTTGACTCAGTTATGCCCAATCTATTCTTAATATAGCTAAACCTGGACAACTTGCGAAGTTGACCAGGTGGTTCAATTGAAAGAGTCGCGCTTGTCAGTATTATAGGTATTTGGTTCAGGAAGAGCCTCTCCTTCAGTATAGCGCCTACATTTATAGGCGCAGCATTAATGGATATCTTCTTTTTTTTGCATTCTGTCCAGTATGTATAATTTTCCAGACTTTGACTCAGGATGATATTCAGAAAAGTATTTAAATCGTTTACTTTTTTAACAAATGCGCCTAATTCCACCTCGTCTTCTTTGTTCCTTACGTTACGTTTGGCGGCTATTAAAGACTCCGCAAGCTTGGAAAGCGGCAATGAAATTTCATTGGCCACAAAATTCGGTTTTCTTATCCTGAGTGAATCTGATCCACCATTGGACTTTCCGGCCTCAATGCGTTCTTTTACAGCTTTAAAAAACGCGTCTGAGCGCTTTCTGATGATCTCTGTCCATTCCATACTATCCTGGTCACCTATAGAAAGGAGGAACCCTTTTTGTTTCTTGGCATTAAAAAGAAGGTCCATCAGATAGCGTATTCCGGAATTACTGACGCTGGCGCCAAGATGTTCCGTAGCTACGCTTTCAATGGAATGAGCTTCGTCAAACACCAATGTATCGCATTGAGGAAGCACAGCCTTTTCTTCCTCTTCAATGGCCATGTTCGAGAAAAATAGATGATGATTTACGATCAGGATCCGGGAATCTCGCATCTTCTCTCTGGCCTTTTGAAAGAAACACTGCTTATGGTATGGGCATTTTTTGCCAAGGCAATTCTCTGTATTCGAGGAAACCATGTCCCAGACTTTAGGATCCGGCACTCCATCCAGATCATAGAGAGAGCCGTCTTCTGTCCTGTGCGACCATGCCGCTATCTTTGCAAAGTGCTTCATCTCATACTCATCATTGAACAGGTCTTTTTGCTTCAAGTTTGATCTGCGAAGCCTGCGCAGGCAAAGATAATTTCTGCGGCCTTTTACAAGCGCGGCCTTAAAATCCTGGTCTAAGGCCTTTTCAAGAAAAGGTATGTCCTTGTGGATTATTTGCTCCTGCAGACTTATTGTATTTGTGGAAATTGTAACTGTAGAGTTTGTTTCAATCGCATGCCTTGCCGCCGGCACAAGATACGCAAAGCTCTTGCCAACACCTGTGCCTGCCTCGACCACAAGCGTCTCTGAGCGCAGGATGGCATCAGCTACAACTTCTGCCATCTCTACTTGCTCAGGCCGTTCCTCGTAGTTCTTGAGCACCTTTGCAATAGGTCCAGACTGGTCAAAAACAGTTTTAAGATAATCTCTCATTTTCACAGCAAGGGTCAAGGCGAAACCTCCACCATTATTTGGATTTCTTAAACAAGGATATGCGTTTTTCTTCCCCTTTTATCAGGCGGGTTATGTTTGGACGGTGTTTATAGGTAATCAAAAGGCACAAGAGGCTCATGAAAATCACTATTTCGGTTGCCTCTCCGAATACAAGCGCAAATATGGGTATTGATATAGACGCTATAATGGATGCCACAGATACAAAGCCGGTCAAAGAAAAAGCAATGCCCCACACAAGAAAACCAAGACAGAATATCTTTGGTATAAGCCCTATTACAACGCCTGCGCTGGCAGCAACCCCTTTGCCGCCTTTAAAGTTCAAGAATATTGTCCAATTGTGGCCAGCTATCGCGGCTAGACCAGCGAAAATCCTGTATAATTCAGGCCGTACTACCGGTGAGAAATACATAAAAAAACTGGCAAGATATGTCGCGCACAAAAAACCTTTAAAGATGTCTAGTGCAAGGGCAATAAGCCCCGGCACCTTACCAACAACCCTGAAGACATTTGTCGCGCCCACATTACCGCTCCCGTATTCCCTTATATCTACGCCTTTTAGCATGCGCCCAAATATGTAGGCCGTAGGTATGGAACCGATTAGATAAGCACCAACAAGTCCGATGAACAATATAATCATGTCTTTGGCGCCTCTAGCTCCTTTGAGCCTCGCCAGATATAGTCTATCCCGGAAAGAATTGTAAAAAATACCGCGGGATATATGAAAAATTTATTGTACTTAAACGTTACGAGAATCCCCAATATAGCTATCATCTGAAAAAAAGTAGTTACCTTTCCCAGCCAGCTGGGTTTTATTTTTATTTCCCCTTTTAAGAAATATATAATCATCGAACCTATGACAATTATTATGTCACGGGTCAACACAACAAGCACTGCCCAGGCAGGTATGCGAAAATCCTGTGGTATGCTTTTAACTATAGACAATGCTATAAACGCGCTTGCGATTAAGAGCTTATCAGCTATTGGATCTAGCATAACGCCTAATTCCGTAACTTGATTACGGCTTCGCGCAATACCACCGTCAATGGCGTCCGAAAAGGCTGCTAACGCAAAGATAGCCAACGCGACAAACCTCAAATAAGGTTTTGTATCGCCATAATACAAGACGCTTGCTATAAAAAATGGGATTATAAGGATGCGAAATAAGGTGATTCTATTGGCAAGATTCATTTTATAGCGTTTAGCGCATAGCGTTTAGCGCATAGTAAAAAACTTTTTGGTTTTCTATCCGCTATACGCCAAACGCTATCCGCTAATTTTTGCATACTTCCTTTAAATACTTAGGTATACCCGACGCCTCCTTGGGGCCTACCAGCACTTTCCATCCAGATACATCTTCTAGTTTTCCGCTCAAGACAGAGACATATCCCGGAATAATTATATTTTTATGCGAAACTGCTTTTTCGGTTTCGAATTTTTTCATCGTCTCTGCTATTACTTCAGGCGTAAATTTCTCAGCTGCCCATGCCGTCAATACGCTCATACCCTCCGAATCCGTCACAAGCAAATAAGCGGGAATCTTGCTCGCTTCGATCTCAGGCGAAACAGTATAAAAAGTAAGTGAAAAATTGGTCGTTACCATAATGGGTGAATTTTCATTGACCTGGCCAAAGGCATAGAGTTTTGGCTCGACCGTAACAGGTTTCTGAGGATCAGTGTAGATATTCTGACGAAGCGTAATAATAGGGAGCAGTACCTCTTTATCCAAAGAATCAAGCACTATCAAGCCTGCGTATTTCGCTATCATTGTACACGCCTCTTGCACTAATTTATACTTATCTCTTTGTTTTGTGACTCTCATGACAGGGTAGCCAAAGGACCTATGGCTTTTCTTCAGGCTTAATCTCCTGATATGCGTAAGATCATTCAGGGTCTGGTTTAATGTGTCGGAGCCCGGATCAAGAACCAGGTCCTGCGCGCCCAATGACGCTGCTTCCTGAGAAAGCTTATCAAGTTCTTCTATACCCTTTGCTTTCAATGTAAGCGCGACTTTATAGGTCTTTGCGATCTGGCACATATCTTTTAAATTTGCGCCAGTAGCAGCGTATATAAGGGGCTTTTTGTCAGCGCATTTTTTGAGAGCTTGTTCTATCGTCTTTGGATCATCGGACGCCAGAATAAGGGGTTTTTTAGACTTTGCGAGAATCTTTTCCAACGCGCCTATAAATTTTTCAGAAGAACCGCTTGAGTTAATTAAAGCTATAGCATCAAGAACAATGTGTTGTCCGATCCTTTCGAAACTGACATCTTCTATGGCCTTCACCTTTTGCTCAAGATCATTGTCTGAAAGCGTGTCTTCAACGCTTACCGCGATCGCTGTCTGATGATAAAAGGTCTTTTCGTGCCTGAAAAGCACTGTTTCTCCGCCTAACTCGACTTTATTTTCCCCTGAACCCAGGGTTATAGTTGCTATGGGCGGTTTTGACGCGGCATCAAGCGCCTTTTTCGCTTCCTCTGTCACATCAGGGCAGTTATCCAGCGACGCTTTTTTCATTGCCAGCTTCATCGCAAACGCTAAACACGTCGGTGACCCGCATTTCTTACAGTTGGTTTTCGGTAATAATTTATATATGTCTAAACCTGATAAAGCCATTATTGAATCCCCCTTTACATGACCGCTTCCATGGTTAGCGCCGGATGACTGACTTTCTCTAAATGCGGCAATAGCGTTTCCATGTCCGTAGCAACTGTTTCGTCAGCTATTTTATTTATAAAGTCTGGGTCTCCCATCTCTTCGCATCTCTTTTTTAATTTATCAGCCAGCGCTTCTTTTAATTCCTTGGGCATCCATGCGACCCTTTTGAGTCCACCCTCTGCTGAGATAAATTTCTTGCTGGCGATATACAGCCTTCCTACGCCCATGAAACCAGGTGTTTGCTGGCCACCGCCTATAGTTCCTGCGAGTGTAGAAAATCCCATACCGGCCGGAGTAGGCCCAGCGTACTCTCTATTTACCACCATAAAACCATTTACCTCGGGAAGAATAGCTATTATGCACTCAAAACACCCACAGCTGGTTTCCGGCGCGTCCATTATGGAATAACCGCAAAATCTATCCAGGCTGCGATTAGACTTCTGCGCAACTGCTTCATTCACTCCTGTCCACTCGCCTTTAACAGGGTCAAGGCATTGGCCTTTTTTAACAGGCTGGTTGGGTCCCGTAGGATTCAGTTCATTAGACGCTTTTGCGTCAAGCCAGTTATAGGCGCCGCAAAGCCCCAGTCTCTCAGGCTTTATGATGCACACATGATTAGGCGCAAAGCTCTGACAAAGCGTACACGTCCAGAATATGTCCACACTTTCATCTGTCATTCCAGCGACACGCGCATCCCTGTCATCATAGGCCTTTTGCGCCTCCCCTATATTTTTTTCAATATCTTCCTGCTTTGTATATATAGTGACTTGTACTTTATCGGCTATTGCGCTGAAAACATCATGGAACCTCGCATGTAAGATAACGCCAAAATGTTTAAGCTTAAGACCTTTGTTTTTAGCGTCTTTCGAGATCCTGATCCAACACATATCTCTTTGGCCCATATGAAAAATACCCATTGCCTCGTTTAAAAAACTATGTATCTGTCTCTCGAGTATCGGTTCAAAATCCTTTTGCATCTTTCTGCCAGCTACCTCGACAACAATACCAAGGGGTATGGCCTTGCCTTCTTTAATGTCGTCGACTTCTAAGCCAACAACCTCTATCTTCCCGTCCTCTACTTTATCCGCATCTGCCATTTTTACATATTCAAACGCGTCAGAGTACTTTCCGCCGAATTGCGCATACATCTGTTCGCGCCGAACCCTTTCGCCTTCGAACGCGGGAGAATAAGAAACAGGTATAGGGATCTCTGAAACTTTTAGCTTTATACCCCGCAGCTCAATAGCCGCAGGCACTATTTTCTTATGATCCAGTTCTTTTATCACGTGCTCATATGTACAGATGCCGGTTGGCCTGATCTCAGGTATATTTGTATCAGCTATTATCGGAAAGCCCATGTTTATCGCGCCTGCGCCTGTTGCGTATTTTACATCATCCAGTTCGCCCAAGACCATTCCAAACGCGAATACCCTGTCCTTGCAATATTTCAGGCATTTTAGCGCCTCGCCTTTTCTGTGGCCGCCAAACGTAAGCGCGCCTCGAATAGCCCAGTTTAAAGGATATATAGCGCTCAGGGTATCCCTGCCGTAAGGTACTATATAGGTATCCCAGCCCATTTCTACTTTTTCTTCCAACAGTTGATCAATAATACTCCGTCCGTTTACATTGCTGCCGACAAATGTCATTATGCTGCGTTTCTGCAGTTCGCGCACAATATAAACAGCGGTTTTATTGTCCGGCGCAGCGCCCAAAATAGCCGCAAATCCAGGCATCCTGCCGTCTACAAGCTGTATGCCCAGTGTACGCAAAATAGTATCAGAGAAAAATCCATTACAGTCCTTTTGCGGCTCCTGATTATACAGGTATCGCAACGCCATTATGATTTCTTCGCACAGCAGCGCGGCCACACCTGAATCCAGGGTGTCTCCTAAATATGGCAGCCATATCTTTTGCGTTGGCTCATCATGAAGCAGGGTCTTTGAAAAATCCAGAACCTCTTTTGCCCCGCCCAGCTTCTGCACTTCTTTCCCAAGCAGCGCATAGGCCATTGGAAAATAAAAGGCTGTCTCGGGAAATTTGACCTCACAGCTATCACCTTTTTCTTTAATAGCTTTGTTTAAAAATTCCTCTGCCTCTTTATAAATTTTCTGCGCGCCCCTAAT
>JBHPHU010000037.1:0-6647 GCA_042571405.1 Candidatus Omnitrophota bacterium
GCAGGTCAATGTGGCGATAGATATTGCCAATAGCGCCAGGGATGCGCTTCTTGGACGCGGAATAAAAAATGCAGTAAATGTACCGTGTGTAGATCTGGAGCTTTACAAAATACTTCAACCATACATTGAGCTTAGCGAAAAACTGGGATTATTCGTGGCGCAGATAGCGGAAGGAAGGATTTTGCAGATTGACATAAAATATTCAGGTGATGTCGCGGGACATAGCGTGTCTCCTTTAACAGTGGCGATTGTAAAAGGTACGCTTACGCCTATACTTCAGGAAACAGTCAATTATGTAAATTCGCTTATTGTGGCGCGGGAACGCGGCATAAAGATAAAAGAATCAAAATCCATGGAGCTCGAGGAATATACGAGCCTTATCACAGTAGAAGTGACCACCGATAAAGGTAAGACATCTGTTTTAGGCACAATGTTTACAAAAAAAGACGCGAGGATTGTAAAGATCGACGAGTTTCATGTGGATGCCATTCCTCAAGGGTACATGGTGGTTGCGCATAACGTAGATGTACCAGGCATAATAGGGCAGATCGGTACGATTTTCGGAAAAAATAATATAAATATTGCGACTATGACTTTTGGCCGCGCTAAGCTGGGAGGGAAGACTTTGTCAGTATTGAATGTTGACAGTCCTGTGCCTGAAAGCGTGCTGAAGGAGATAATAAAGGTAAAGAATATATTGGATGCGAAATTGGTGAAGTTATAAGCTATCAGCTGTTGATAGCTGAAGGCGGACAGAAAAGGTGCTATATGAAGAAAAATAAGATATACATTATTGACGTAACAAATAGGGACGGAGTACAGACCTCGAGACTTGGCCTGGCAAAGCTGGAGAAGACCATGATAAATATGATGCTAAATGACATGGGTGTGTTTGGCAGTGAGTTTGGTTTTCCTGTAACGCGTCACGAAACTAATTATCTAAATGCAAATCTCGAGCTCGCGCGCAAAGGCGTTTTAAAACCTATTATCCTGAATGGCTGGGTCAGGGCCATCAAGGAAGATGTGAAAAGGGCGCTTGAGCTGACAGATGTTGAAAATCTAAATCTTTCCATATCCACGTCTGAGCAGATGACGCGCGGGAAATTCCAGGGAAAAAAGACCAGGGATGATGTTTTGAAGATGATGGTAGGAGCCCTGGACTATGCGCGAAAAAAGAAATTAAAGATAATTGGCGTAAACGCAGAAGATGCGTCCAGAACTGACATGCCATTTCTCATAAAATTCGCAAAACTAGCCAGGGACCATGGCGCAGATAGAATAAGGTATTGCGATACACTTGGTTATGACGACCCATTCACTATTTACAAAAGAGTAAGGCTTCTTGCAAGCGAGGTCAGGCTTCCCATAGAGCTTCATTGTCACAATGATCTTGGCATGGTAGTGGCGTGCTCGATCGCAGGCGCAAAAGCAGCCATAGATGCCGGGTGCGACGCGTACATAAATACGACTGTCAATGGTATGGGAGAGAGAGCTGGCAATGCGGATCTTGTGTCTGTAATACTTGCCCTAAAATATTCAAGCGGATTTAAGGGAAAATATTGCCTTGACGAAAGGATTAAGCTGGGAAATGCGTGGAAAATCGCAAAATACGCGTCGTTCGCATTTGATGTGCCTATACCTATAAATCAGCCAGGTGTTGGCGCAAATGCATTCGCGCATGAATCAGGTATTCACGCTGACGGAGCCTTAAAAGACAGACGTAATTACGAACTATATGATTTTGAGGAGCTTGGCAGGGGCGAGCCAGAAGTCGTTGAAACAGGCAGACAAATCACCGCAGGCGAATATAGCGGCATCAAGGGTTTTAGGAATGTATACGATAAACTTGAACTAAAGTTTAAGAACGACAAAGAGGCTGCAAAGATCCTTGAGCTCGTGCGATACGCCAATGTGCATACGCAGCAGCCTCTCACGAATTACGAGCTTAAGTTCATAGCTAGGTATCCAGATATAGCAAAGCAAATTTTCACAATGCACCCGTAGTTTAATGACAAATGTCAAATTTCAAATGACAAATGAAATCCAAAACCCAAATGACAAATTGGCCCTTCGACAAGTTCAGGGCCAATTCTGAGCATGGTCAAAGGATTTGACATTTGGAATTTGACATTCATTTGGATTTTGGCATTTGACATTATGTAAGGAGGATCATGTCTTGTACAATCGTAGTGGGCGCTCAGTGGGGCGATGAAGGTAAAGGTAAGATAATAGATATCCTTGCTGCTGATGCCGATGTTATAGTGCGCTATCAGGGTGGAAATAACGCAGGCCATACTGTAGTTGTGGGCGAGGATGAATTTATACTGCATCTTATTCCGTCAGGGATATTGCATAAAGGAAAGATGTGTATTATTGGAAATGGCGTTGTTGTTGATCCAGAGGCGCTTTTAAAAGAGATAGAGATGCTCAGGTTGAAGGGCATTGTAGTAGATGGTAATCTTCTCATAAGCGAGACTGCTCATGTAATATTTCCCTACCATAAGGTGATTGATAAGCGCCGTGGCGCAAGAATAGGCACTACAGGGAGGGGCATAGGCCCGTGTTACGTTGATAAAATGGCGCGTTGCGGTATACGCATGGCAGATCTGATAAACAAGGATTCCCTGGAGAAGAGATTAAAGGCAAACCTGGAAGGTTCTTCGGAGTTTAATTTTGAAAAAATTTATAGTCAATATCTGGATTATGGTCAAAAGATAAAGAGATATCTGGCGAACGTACCTGTTGTTTTACACGAGGCAGTGTCCAAGAAAAAGAGAATTTTGTTTGAAGGCGCGCAGGGTACGCTTCTCGACATTGACCATGGCACATATCCGTATGTCACTTCTTCTAATTCTACCGCTGGAGGCGCATTGACAGGCACGGGTGTCGGTCCTACCAGGATAGACAAGGTCATAGGCGTTGTAAAGGCATATACGACTAGAGTTGGCGAGGGACCGTTTCCAACGCAATTCAAGGAAGATCTTATGGAAAAAATCAGGAGT
Organism: Candidatus Omnitrophota bacterium; assembly: GCA_042571405.1. Lineage (GTDB taxonomy): Bacteria > Omnitrophota > Gorgyraeia > Gorgyraeales > Gorgyraeaceae > Gorgyraea. The sequence continues at coordinate 3,003 of JBHPHU010000037.1, forward strand.
AAGGGCAAGGAGTTTGGCGCTACTACTGGCAGACCGCGCAGGTGCGGTTGGTTTGACGCAGTCATTACAAAGCATGCTGTAATCGTCAATGGTCTCAGCGAAATAACAGTGACAAAACTCGATGTGCTTGACGAGATGGAAAAGATAAAGATTTGCACAGGCTATAAATATAAAGGAAAGACATATAATGATTTTCCTGCAGACATAGATGTATTGATGAATTGTGAATTAATTTATGAAGAACATGAAGGCTGGATGCAGGATATTACTTCTGTAAGAAACTACGAGGATTTACCAAAGAACGCAAAGTCCTATCTTGAACGCCTGTCAGAACTTTTGCAGGTAAAGATAGGTATAGTTTCAGTTGGGTCAAAACGTAGCCAGGCATTTCGGGTAGGGTCATAAGTCGAGGATTGTTGTGAGGGTGAGGATTGGTTGTGAGTTGTGGGTCGTGAGTAAGTAAAAACACACAACCCACCCCCACAACCCGACTCACAACACATAACTCAACCACATAACTCACAACAGTAAAACAGGAGGATTAATGTTATTTTTAGCGCCTATTGGGTCTTTGATAGCGATATTTTTTGCTATTTTTCTTATATGTAGAATAATGCGGAAGGATGAAGGCACATTCGAGATGAAGCAGATTGCCGGCTGGGTAAGAGAGGGCGCCTATGCTTATATAAAAAGGCAATATTTAGTAGTGGGTCTATTTTTCGCAATCGTATTCTGTGTTTTGTTTTTTCTGTATTTAAGAGGATACCTTATAATATTTGTGCCATTCGCGTTTTTGACAGGTGGATTTTTCTCAGGGCTTTGCGGGTTCATTGGCATGGCTGTAGCTACGCGCGCGTCGAGCCGTACGACTAGCGCAGCGCGCACCAGCTTGAACGGCGCGCTTGACGTCGCGTTCTCGAGCGGCGCAGTCATGGGTCTTATGGTCGTTGGGCTTGGGCTATTGGATCTGAGCATATGGTACTATTTTCTTGACTGGTACTATCGCGGACTCGAAGAGGCAGTCAGGATCCAGAATATCACTAGCACGATGCTTAATTTCGGCATGGGCGCAAGCTTTATGGCGCTTTTTGCGCGAGTTGGCGGAGGTATATTTACCAAGGCTGCAGATGTTGGCGCAGATCTCGTTGGCAAGATAGAGGCTTGTATCCCAGAAGATGATCCCCGTAACCCTGCTGTGATCGCGGACAATGTTGGAGACAATGTCGGAGATGTAGCAGGCATGGGCGCGGATCTTTACGAATCGTATGTCGGATCCATAGTTGCTACTATGGCATTAGGAGCAGCTGCGTTCGCGCGCTACGGACATAGCCTTAAAAGTATTACTGTGCCGCTTGTCATGGCAGCCGTGGGTGTTGTCGCGAGCGTCATAGGTACTCTTTTTGTGCGCTCAGGTGAGAAGGCAGACCAGAGCGAGCTTCTTATGGCCTTGCGGAAAGGTGTGTTTAGCAGCGCTGCGTTAGTCGCAGTCAGCTCATATTTTGTTATAAAATTTGTGCTCGGTTTAGAATTTATAGGTGTGTACTGGGCGGTTCTCTCGGGTCTTGTGGCAGGCATTGTAATGGGTCTCTCAACAGAATATTTTACTTCAGATAAATATTCGCCTACACGCACAGTGGCTAAATCCTCAGCTACAGGCCCAGCTACAGTGATCATAAGCGGACTTTCAGTTGGCATGATCTCTACGATTATTCCTGTGATAGCGGTAGCAATCGCAATACTGGCAAGTTTTTATCTTTCAGGCGGCGCAAAGGATTTTAATCTCGGGCTTTACGGGGTCGGTATATCAGCAGTCGGTATGTTAAGCACTCTGGGTATAACGCTCGCCACAGATGCATATGGACCTGTGGCAGATAATGCAGGCGGTAATGCAGAGATGTCCCATCAGCCTCCGGAAGTACGGCAGCGTACAGATGCGCTTGATACCCTAGGCAATACAACTGCTGCTACAGGCAAGGGCTTTGCGATTGGTTCTGCAGCGCTCTCAGCGCTTGCTCTCATAGCCGCATACAGAGAGCACCTTCATATACTTGGTAAAACAGTGAATACAGATCTTATGAACCCGCGACTTTTAGCGGGTCTTTTTATAGGAGGTATGCTTCCATTTGCTTTTTGTTCACTTACAATGAGCGCGGTTGGCAGGGCTGCATCAGGTGTTGTGATGGAAGTAAGGAGACAATTTAAAGAGATAAAAGGATTGATGGAAGGAAAAGAAAAACCAGACTATGCAAAATGCGTTAGCATTGTTACTGCCAGCGCCCAAAAGGAAATGATAGTCCCGTCCCTGTTAGCGATACTTGCGCCGATCGCGGTCGGGCTTTTAATGGGGATCGAGGCAGGCGTAGGTCTTTTAGTGGGCGCGTTAGTCACAGGTTTTGTGCTGGCTATCATGATGGCAAATTCAGGCGGCGCATGGGATAATGCTAAAAAATACATTGAAAGAGGCCATGAGGGCGGAAAAGGTTCTATTGGCCACAAGGCAGCAGTGGTTGGCGATACAGTGGGAGATCCATTCAAGGACACCTCAGGTCCATCTTTAAACATTTTGATAAAATTGATGTCCATGGTCTCGATCGTCTTTGCATCGTTTATAATATCTAATACGCTGTTTAAGTGATTCAAGGCGAAACCTCCACCATACTGGTCGAGGTTTCGCCTTGACCACTGAAAAGGGCTTGACTTTACCGGCATACAGTATTATATTGAATATAAAAAGGGGAGGTTTCTCATGAGGTGTAAAAAAATACAGTTTTTGTCAGTATTATTTGTAACTTTGCTTTGTGTTGCGATCTCCGGATGTTCGGTAACGATCCAGAAGGGCCGCCGCAGCGACATAGAAAAAATAGAGTCGCTTGAGTACGAGATCGAGGCATTAAATGCCAGGCTTGCCCAGCTTCAACAGGCAAAGGATAATGAAATATCAGAGCTTGGCAATGCTAAGGAGCTTCTGGAGAAACAATTGAAAAGAGAGATAGGCGATAAAGAGGTTCGTCTGGAAATGGCTGAGAAGGGCCTTGCCATTATATTTTTATCAGAGGTGCTTTTTGATTCAGGGAAGACAGACATAAAAGAAGAAGCTAACTCCTCGCTGGACAAGGTTGCCAAGGTGCTCAAGGAAAATTTGCCAGGCAGAGAGATAGGCATAGGCGGACATACAGACAATGAGCCAATAAAACATTCTGGGTGGAAATCAAACTGGGAGCTTTCTACTGCAAGGGCCACAAGTGTTTTGCATTATCTGGTAGACGAGAGAGGCGTTGTGCCTGAGATGGTATCTGCTACGGGTCACGGTAAATATAAACCAACCGTGTCCAATGATACACCTGAGGGCCGCAGGCAAAACAGGCGCGTTGAAATATTGGTGCTTCCGAATAACATGGAAAAGATCCAGGCGGATATGGATAAGATCGCAGAAAGAAAAAGAAAGATCCAGAGGCGGCTCAAGAAATATAAGAAGTAGGATCAAGAATAAATATTTATGTATCAAAAAACGCGAAATGCGCTTTTTCATAAAAGTCGTTCGCGTTTTTTTGTAAGAAAGGAAACCACAGAGCGCACAGAGATTTTTTTAGGGTTTTCCTGTCGGCAGGCAGGTTCTCTGTGAACTCAAAAAAACAAGCTTTATAG
>JBHPHU010000038.1:0-6526 GCA_042571405.1 Candidatus Omnitrophota bacterium
TTTTTCTGGGTGGATTATGATTAGGTTTAAAAAAGGGTATAATTTAATAGTAATATTTATAGCAATAACATTTTCTTTATTGCTTAATGATGTATCCTTTTCAGATTCTATTGCAAACGATACCCTGCGCTTACCAATAGATTCATCAGCCATGGAAAAGCGTATGGGCGAACTTACTGAGGCAGAAATTAGAATAAATATCAAGAGAAAATGGGACGAAATGTGGAAGAATCAAAGTGATATTTTTGAAATAGTTGGCAATAGAAACTATTTTAGTAAACTTCCAGACCATTTAAGAGAAGAAATTTCTTATGCAGCATTGTCCACAGTAAAAGAAAAACTTGCTAATAGTTATAAAAGTATTCAATGGATAGGAGAGGGTGGGAATCTAGAAGAAAAAGAGCTTAATGAAAAACAGAGAGAATTATTGCAGATAGAAAAAGATCTAAATGATACAGCTATGCTTACTAAAAAATTTCTTAGCCAGCAAATAAAAAAAGATGTAATTGTTTATTTAGGCTTTTATGATAGTAACGCTATTGATAAATTGGCGCGTCAGAGCATCGAGGCCTTTTTAAATGGAATAAAGACAAAAGATGATGAGTTGCTGCTTGGGATGCGCACTCTTATCCTAGAGACCATTGAGGTTTTTGATGGGCTTAGGAAGAAAAAGAGCATAGATAAGAATGAACCAACTGTAGCAATTACATTTATGGAAGAAGGAGAGTTTAATGAAAAGGTACTAGAAGTTGCTAGGACGATTGACAAAACTAGTATAGGACCAGAGGACAATGTTTTAATTATTGGCGAAGGAAGCAACCCTTTGTTATCGTTGGCTTGTGCTCTTAAAGCAGGAAGTGTAGACATAGCCCAACCTGATAAATATGTTTACTCTTATGAATTTGAGTCTAATCAGTATAAAGACTTGAAAATAAGATTAGATAGAATAAGAAAACAAAGAGGCAGTGTATCGGCGTCTATAATAGATAAAATTGATATAGAAAAATATAGAGGTTTGGCTGAAGATGTAAACCTTCCCAAAAGGCATTATAGTTATGTGTTTATACCTGCTGTTTTGGATTATCTTAATAGTTTTGAACGTAGTAAAAAGGAAAAACTTGTCAAAGCGATTTTGCCTACTCTTGAAAACAATGCAGTTGTGCTTATATCTACGCTATCGGGAACTAAAGTGGAGGTGAATCAGGAAGCTGATTTTTTTCAAAAATATGCAGAGGAGCGCGGTTATAGTATTACAGAAAGAAAAAACATAGGGCCTATCCATGCTGAAATAGACGCAGGTCCTACTGTTGAACTTAATATAAGTCGAGAGACAAAAAAGAACACGGAGAAAGAAAAAGCAAAGTTTAAGATTTTGAAAAAAGGTAACTTAAAAACTTTAAGACACCAGTTATAGATAAATAGGTACATCAATGCGGGGTCACAATGTGGGGTCAGGTCTCTAGAGTTAGAGAGTTAGCAGACGTCCTATTTGGGTACACCCTGCAATTTTCATTCCCCTAAAAAAAATAAGATAAAAATTTTTGAAAGAATTTGACCCTCCTGATGTGTCTTATATGGCGAGAGAAAGGAGGGGTTATGCCTACAGGTAAAAGATTAGTGCATGATGATTCATTGTATCATATTGTCCAGAAAGGAAATAATGGACGAAAGCTCTTTAAAGACAGAAAAGACTTTGAGATATTCTTGTTTCTAGTGAGGAGGTATTTAAAAAAGTTTGGTGTTGAAATTTACCACTATTGCCTTATGACTACACATCTTCATATATTGCTTAAGATATTCAAAAAGGAAGAATTGGCAAAATTTATGCAGGGATTATTGCAGTCTTATCGTTTTTATTATAAGAAAAGATATGGTTACGAAGGCTATTTGTATCAGGGGAGATACAGGAGCAAGAGTGTCTCAAGAGATGAATATCTATTGGAATGCGGTAGATATATCGAGCGTAATCCTGTTAGGGCCCGCATAGTTAAGACCCCGGATGAATACAAGTGGTCAAGCTGTACTTTTTATGCATCCGGACTTAAGAATGACATAATAACAGAAGACCCGCTGTATGGCAGCTTCGGAAAGAATGCGAAAGAACGTCAAGTGTCTTATGGGGATTATGTCTTTACTTCGCGTCCGTATGAAGAGATTATAGATAGAGAATTTGATATTGCATGAAATAGTGGGGTGTACCCAAATAGGACGTCTTGTCTGCTCTCCTGCTCTCAAATCTGCTTGCATAGACACTAGTTATATGCTATAATTATATAAAATATAAGATAAATATACGGCTAAATTTTAGGTAAGGCTATTTTTTTGTCCATATTATGATTATGTTTAAAAAAGAAGATAATTCAAAGATTGTAATTATAGCAGTAAGTGCGGTATTATTTTTTGCGTATTTTCCTTATCCTGGCGATACTTCTTATGGGAGTGACTGTTTACGAGTGCAAATGGATGGGAGCAAGCGCATCCAGCAGTCTTTACCCTACAATAAAGAAATAGCCGAGGTTGTACTTAAAGATTTTAGGAAAAATTCCAAAGATGCAAACAAGTTTATTATTATGGGCGGTGGCGGTACTAATATATGGATACCTAAATTCGCAAAAAACATAGATTATGCCATAAAGGAAGCTACTAAGTCCGCAGAATTTAAAAAGCGTATAGAGTTAGGATCTATAGCACCCGATGCTTTTATCCCATGGCTTATATTAGATAGCGATGAAAGTTTATGGTTAGAGGAACTGGTGTTTGCACATTTAGGGATTTATTTGGATCATTGCCTGTATACGTTAAAATCCGAAGCTAAAATAAGAGAAGTTTTTAAAGAATGGATTAAGAAATATTTATATATGATTGAGAGAGGAATAAAATGTACCACTGATATGTCGCTGTCGATGTCTGATTTTGGTGTTATGGAAGATATTAGTAGATCTGGTTTTCTTGATTTTGGTGCATTGGAGAGAGGCAAAGCCCCTGAAGAAGGAAAAAAAAATGAAGAGTTCGCTTTTTATGTAGAGTTAAGAAAGCCTGTTAAATCAGTAGAATTTGATTTAGAATCCATGGACTCTTCTTTTTTGAAAATATGGGATGAAGTTTTTTCAGCCTCTATGCTGGGTAAGAATTTAACCAAACAAAACTGGCGTAATATCTGGAATACAAAGCCGCCAGAAAATAGATTCCTGGCATTTAGAAGTAAATACTTAGAATCCAAAATTGCATGGCAAAAGGCGTTATCTAACGGCAAATTTTTAAAACGCATGAGGCAAAAAATTAAGAATATGAATAAAGGCATGAAAAATATTTTTCAAATAGTTGCAGCCAGAGAGGAATTTAGTGAAATTACAGAAGATTTAAAATCCTCAATTTCTCAAGTAGCATTGCATGAAGTCAAAGATGATATTATTCTTATTGATTGGCATCTCCAAGCTATGATGGAAAATGCTGAAACGCAATCAATGGAAACCGCGTATGAGAAATTGTTATCTATTGAACCAGGCGTGAAGGCTATGTTGGGATTTGATAAAGAAAAAATTATTTCTATGCTGGAGCGAGGTATGCCGGTTAAATTAAAAGAAGCCTTAGAAAAAGATAAAATCGACCTTATTTACGAATTAGAACTCCAATTTCTCCAAGCTGCTTTAGATGGGATAAAGACAGGCGATCTTGAACTGTCGGGTATTCGAGATGTTATTCCAGATATGATCAGAGAATTTAAGGAAGTTAAAAAAATATATAAAGATACAATTAGGAAATTACCTCTGGGTAAACAAAGAAAAGATCTATAGTATCCGTAAGTGTAAGTGGAGACGTCTGCCAAGTTGTTCGGGAGACTGTCCGTCTTCACCAAGTAGCTTTTGCGCTTGGCTTCGGCGAGACTATCGTCTTGAGTTTTTGAAGGAACCTGTCTTTGAATCAATCGAGAAAGTTGCTATAGGAGCCCCTCCTAAAAAAATCTAAAAAAGTTGAAAGAAAATCCTTGTGAAATGTGTCTTATGTATAAGGAGAGAACTCCTTCTATTGACATTACGTACGTAATATGGTACGCTTTAAGTAGAGGGGGTGATTGATATGACGACTCTTACTGCTAGCGAAGCTAGGGCCAATCTGTATAAGCTGTTGGATAAATCAGCTGAATCACATGAGCCTATTCAGATATCAGGCAAAAGGCATAATGCCATCCTTATATCAGAAGAGGATTGGCGCGCGATTCAGGAGACCTTGTATCTACTTTCAATACCTGGCATGAGGGAGTCCATTCGCAAGGGACTTAAGGCTCCTATCAAGAAGTGCAGTAAAAAATTAAAATGGTAGAGTGGAAACTTGTTTATATAAAACAGGCTCAGAAAGATGCCAAGAAGCTTTCTAAGGCAGGTTTACGGCCAAAGGCCGAAGCCATACTCGAGATCCTAAAGCATGATCCATTCCAGACCCATCCTCCTTTTGAAAAATTAGTAGGCGACTTAAAAGGCGCCTATTCCCGCAGGATAAATATTCACCATCGCATTATTTATCAAGTAATAAAGCGACACAAGATAGTAAAGATTATCCGCATGTGGACTCATTATGACTGACACAGAACGATTCCTTATCCTTAACATGATCGAGGACTTGGGTAGTGTTCGCACCCAGGCGCTCTTGGAGCATTTTGGGTCACCAGAGAAGATTTTTGAAGCTGGAGAGAAGGATTTTGAAAGAGTAGCAGGCATAGGGTCTAAGATCGCTTCTAAGATATGGCATGGGATAAGGGAGATAGATGTATCTGGCGAGCTGAAACTAGTCAGGGAACACAAAATAAAGATTGTAACTATATTAGACAAAGATTATCCTGAGAATCTTAAGAATATCTATGACCCGCCAGTGGTATTATATGTGAAAGGCGAGATAATTCCTGAAGATGATCTGGCAATAGCAATAGTTGGCTCGCGGCAAGCATCTTTTTATGGCATGAAAACTGCTGAGAGGTTCGGATTCGAATTAGCTGCAAGAGGCATTACAGTTGTTTCAGGACTGGCAAGAGGCATTGATGTAAGCTCGCACAAAGGCGCTTTAAAGGCAAAAGGACGCACCCTCGCGATTCTAGGTTCAGGCCTTATGAACATCTATCCTAAAGAACATAGGCGTATTGCAGAGGAGGTGTCTGAAAATGGCGCTGTAATTTCAGAATACCCTATGCTTACAATACCTGATAAGGGAAATTTCCCTAAAAGAAACAGAATAATAAACGGCCTTTCCAAAGGAGTGGTGGTGGTAGAGGCTGCCCAGAGGAGCGGCGCGCTCATTACAGCTGATTGCGCGCTGCAGGAAGGGAGAGAAGTCTTTGCTATACCTGGCAAAGTAGACTCAAATACCTCAAAAGGCGCGAATAAACTGATCAAACAAGGCGCAAAACTCGCTGAAACAGTGGACGACATACTCGAAGAATTGAACCTGTCTAACCTGTCCGACCTCGTAGGTCGAAGTAAATCCGACCTACGAGGTCGGACAGGTATACATAATAATAAAGAATATTTACCTCCCAGATTGGACAAATACGAGAGTTTGGTGTATAATCTTTTAACCAGCGAGCCGCAGCATATAGATGAGCTGTCTGCGGTGCTTAAGCTAAAAGTGAACGATATTTCAAGTATTTTGTTGAATCTTGAGATGAAGAAGCTCATAAGACAGTTACCGGGAAAGAATTTTGTAAAGGAGAATTAAATGGCTAAGTCACTTGTAATAGTAGAATCGCCTGCCAAAGCTAATACTATAAATAAGATACTGGGCGAGGACTATGTTGTGCGGTCTTCAATGGGCCACATCGTGGATCTGCCCGGCTCTAAGATGGGCATAGATGTAGAAGATAATTTTAAAGCCGAGTATGTTACGATACCCAGGAAGAAAAAGCAAGCCGCTGCCTTAAAAAAAGATGCAAAAGGCATGGACAAGATATTCCTCGCAACCGACCCTGATAGGGAAGGTGAGGCCATAAGCTGGCATCTTTACAATCTCTTTGGGAAAAAGAAGAATATATACAGAGTAGCGTTCCATGAGATCACAAAGGATGCTATTAAAGAAGCGTTTAAACATCCCGGGAAGATAGATATTGATAAAGTCGATGCGCAGCAGGCAAGAAGGATGCTGGACAGGCTCGTTGGATACAGTATTAGCCCGCTTCTCTGGAGAAAGGTCGGGAGGGGTCTTTCAGCAGGAAGAGTGCAGTCAGTAGCCGTGAGGATGATCGTTGAAAGAGAAAATGAGATAAGAGCATTTATAGCACAAGAGTACTGGGATGTTGAAGCAGAATTAGATAAACAAAAGGTTCCTGATTCGAAATTTACCGCAAAGCTTGATAAGGTAGATGGGAAAAAGATAAAACTCTCAAAGCAGGATGAGGCAGAAGACATAGTCTCTGAATTACAGAAAAAGGATTTTATTGTCTCAGATGTGCAAAAAAAGCAGAAGAAAAAATATGCCCAACCGCCTTTTACCACATCAAAACTCCAGCAAGACGCATTCTATAAACTACGTTTCCCCGCGT
>JBHPHU010000039.1:0-6370 GCA_042571405.1 Candidatus Omnitrophota bacterium
AAAGACAAGGAAGTACGGATTTATAAAAAAATGAAGAAACTTTTCCACGAATTCTCAAAAGGTATTTTTATAGAAAATCCGACATTTAGGCTAGCCTTGGGATTATGCCCCACGCTTGCTGTATCAACCAGCGTGGTAAATGGATTTGGCATGGGCGTGGCAGCGACATTTGTATTGTTGGGATCAAATATAATTGTTGCAAGCATTAGAAATTTTATACCAGCTAAGATTAGAATTCCCTGTTTTATTGTTATAATAGCGACATTCGTGACCATAGTTGAGCTTACGATGAAGGCATATTTTCCAGCATTGTCAAAATCCCTTGGAATATTTGTGCCGCTCATAGTCGTAAACTGTGTTGTCTTGGGCAGGGCAGAGGCGTTTGCTTCAAGGCACGGCGTTTTAAAGTCGATATTAGATGGCCTTGGTATGGGAGTCGGTTTTACATTGGCGCTTGTTCTTATATCGGCAATAAGAGAGGCTTTGGGTAATGGCACTGTGTTGGGCCTTACGATTGTAAAAGGATTTGATCCAGCGCTTTTATTTATACTCGCGCCGGGCGCGCTTTTGGTAATAGGAATTTTGATAGGTATCGTGAATTATATTACTGATAAGTAATTAACCTCGTAGGTTGCCGTATGGCAACCTACGAGGTTGAAAGGGTTATATGGAATTTAATCAATTATTGATGATAGTCATAAGCGTTATATTTATCAATAATTTTATTCTATCTAAATTTCTCGGACTCTGTCCTTTTATAGGTGTATCTAAGGAAACACGCCCTGCTTTTTATATGGGGCTTGCGGTTACATTTGTCATGACAGCGTCTTCTATCATTACTTGGGCAGTGTATAGCTTTTTATTAAAACCATTCCACATAGAGTACCTTCGCACGTTGTCATTTATACTTGTAATCGCGAGTTTTGTACAGCTCATAGAAATGTTTATACAGAAATTTAGCCCCGCGTTGTACAGGGTCTTTGGTATATATCTCGCGCTTATTACAACGAATTGCGCCGTGTTTGGTGTAGCGGTCTTAAATAGCGAGATGTTTCTTAAGACAGCGGACAATGTTTATAGCGCGCTTTTGTTTTGTGTGACGCAGGGATTTTGCGCGGGCGTGGGCTTTACAATAGTGTTGCTTTTCATGTCAGGTATACGCGAACGGCTCGAGCTATGCGATGTGCCGCGCCCGATGAAAGGTATGGCAATAGCGTTTATCGTAGCGAGTCTTATGTCTATGGCATTTATGGGGTTTGCCGGGTTTAGATTTTAAAACAAGAAATAGTTCTCGACTTGCTTCGTTCGCTTGAACAATATTATCCAAATATTCTTCGAGTGAAGTCGAGAAGAATATAGTTAATTATGTTAATACCTATAACAGTAATGTCAATGATGGGGATTTTGTTTGGCTTAGGCCTGGCCTTTGCCTCAAAGATATTCCGGGTCGAGGTAGATCCGAAGATGGAAAAAGTTCTTGCTGTTCTTCCTGGAGTTAATTGCGGCGCGTGTGGAAAAGCAGGGTGCGCGGCGCTTGCAGAGGCGATCGCGGCAGGAGATGAGAGCCTTATTAGTTGTCCGGCAGGAGGCGAGGAAGTATCTAACAAGCTGGCTGCGATATTAGGCGTGGAGAAGTCCAGTGTTGCTAAGAAGATCGCGCGTGTAAGATGCGGAGGGGGAAAGAACGCAAAGGATAAGTATGTTTATCAAGGCGTTAGGACGTGTGCCGGAGCAGCTCTTATGGCAGGCGGCCAAAAATTGTGCGGGTTCGGATGTCTTGGTTTCGGAGATTGCGTTGTGATATGCCCTTTTGACGCGGTTCGCATGGGAGAAGAAGGCATACCTGTGATCGACGCTGATAAATGTGTCTCATGCGGAAAATGTGTTGAGGCGTGTCCAAAAAATATTATATCACTAGGGCATATCTTAGAGAGGTATTATGTAAAGTGCATGTCCCGGGATAAAATAACTTTTGTAAAAAATGCTTGCAAGACTGGTTGCATAGGATGTAAAATCTGTGGGAAACTTTCAAAAGGCGCGTTCGTTATAGAAGATAATCTGTCGCGATTAGATTATGGTAAAGTAAACGATGCTACGCCTTTGAAGTTGTGTGTCGAGAAGTGCCCTACTAAGTGTATCAAGCAGCTATAGAAAAGAGAAAGGGGATAAGAATGCTAGCGCTTACTAAAGAGAGTTTTGAACAAGAGGTTCTGCGTTCATCTACGCCGGTACTTGTAGATTTTTGGGCAACATGGTGCATGCCGTGCAAGATGATAGCGCCTATTATGGAAGAAATAAGTAAGGAATATGATGGAAGATGCAAGGTCGCAAAGGTGAATATAGACGATGCAATGGAAATAGCGACAAAATTCGGCGTAATGAATATACCTACAGTGATTTTTTTTAAAGGTGGAGTCGAGTTTACGAGAGTAGTAGGAGTGGCTTCCAAAGATACTTTTATAAATAAAATAGAGGAGATGCTGGTCTAATGAGGATCGCAATATTTTGTTCAGGGAGCGGGACAAATCTGCAGGCAATAATAGATAGCAAAGAGCAGGGCTATATAAAAGCTGAGATTGCGCTTGTGGTTTCGGACATTCCTGATTGTTTTGCTCTTAAAAGGGCGAAAAAGGCGGGGATTCAGACTTTTGTGCTTGAAAAGAAAGATTTTCAATCACGAGAAGATTTTGATAAGGCAATCGTCGAAAATTTAAAAGCAGAGAAGATAGACCTAGTGGTGCTTGCAGGGTACATGAGGTTGCTCTCGCGGGATTTTATAAAGGAATACAAGAATAGGATTATGAATATACATCCTGCGCTTCTACCGTCATTTAAAGGCACACATGGCATAAAAGACGCGTTTGAATATGGCGTAAAGGTCACTGGCGCAACAGTACATTTCGTGACAGAGGACATGGACGCAGGCCCTGTAATCTTACAGACTGCTGTTGTTGTAACAGAGGATGATACAGAAGAGTCTCTTGCGGAGGCAATTCACAAGGAAGAGCATAAGATGTACCCACGGGCAATACAGCTTTTTGTAGAAGGAAGATTAAACATAGAAGGTGGAAGAGTAAGGATCAAATAAGATCTTTTATTTTTAAGCGGCCTCGCCTGAATTTTTCCAGATCATCTTTTGATAAATATATATTTTTTCCGCCAGGAAGAGCGTCTATAAACTCAGCTCCATCAAAATCTTCAAATGAATATCTGTGTGTAATCTCCCCAACAATTTTTATGATATTTGAGAATATGGTTTTAGTGTCATCTTCGGACGGTATCTCCGAGAGAACAGAAAACTTAAACTGGAATACGCCATTTTCTATCCGGCCTTCAGAGCTTTGGACCGTAAATCTATTCCGCAGACGCTTTTCCTCTTCAAAAGTTATCTTGATCCTTCTTGCAAGTTGTCGGCTAAGAAACCATCCTTCGTCCAGGTCCTTTTTTGGAAGGCCGTCCACGGCTATATACCCGATATCTTTGTATTGGTCAAAGGTCTTTTGCAAGTCTCTCTGTCTTATTTCATTGCCAGAATAGAAATATTTGGCAACGATCTCTTTTATTGAATTTGGGAGCATTGATGTATTGACGAGAATCAGATATTCATTCAGAAACCCCGGGGGAAATATCGCTCTGTATGATTCAAAGTCTGGCTTTGGGTGATAAGATTCTTTTGTTTTTACATAGAAAAGCGCTTCCTGTTCTGAAATCTCTTTTGATTCGACATCTATTATCTCGATTTTTTGAGTACCGTCTTGGCCGAAGGTGTAGATGGGATAAAAGATATGTTTGATATTTTGAGCCAGAAGGGTATTTTCATTTAAATTTTGAAAGAGTTCCTTCATCTTTGTCTCTCCGGCTATGACAGGATTAAACCTGAAGTCCCTAAGGATCCTTTTATGATATTCTCCCCTTGATATGTCGAGCAGCCTTACGCGTACCACGTCATAAGTATAACCTGTTAGCACAAATTCCGCGCCTGGCATATCGATGTCTCTGGCAGTAAGTGTGTAGAATTTTAAGGGCCTGTCAGTGCTCATGCTGACCCGGTGTATGGATAGCGCAACATCTTCTATCTTTTCACCTGCTTCCTGATCGAGTTTTAGATCCTTGCCTATAAGGCCTTCTATGGGGATAAATACGCCGAGCGTAGAACCTGTAATTCTTGTAGTTATGTCCAGATCGTATTCTTCTTTGCAAAGATTCTTTATGGACTCTTCTACTTTTTCTTTAGAGTAAGTCGCTGGCGTGCAGGAAGATAAAGTAATAAGAAGCGCAACTGCTAATAAATATTTTAATAGGCGGGTGTTCATGCAGGTTTGGAATAATGAGCTTTGCCGTATTCCTTAAATATGGCCTCTATCTCGTCATATTCCAATTCTTCTTTTTCTAGAAGTTCTTTGACAAAGCGCTCGACTATTGGCCATTCTTTTTTCAATAACTCTTCAACCTCTTCAAGGCATGCTTCCAACATCTTGCTTGTCTCAGAGTTGAGTTTTTCTTTAAGCGACTCAGATAGCTGAGTCGGAGGTATTACGCTGTAGTCGCCCACAAATCCAGCATCGCTCATGCCTAGTCTCCATACCATGGCGTGAGCCCTTTGCATCGCTTTATTAAAATCAGAAATTACGCCACTGCTTGTGGTGCCAGAGTGCATCTTTTCAGATACATATCCGCCAAGACTTACCTTTATATCCGCGAGTAGGGCTTCTTTGCTTCGCGTATAAAGCTCTTCTCTGGGTTGGCCATATACTACGCCAAGCGATTCTTTGCGAGATATAATAGAGGCCTTAAAAACATCTTCTGTAGGATGCAATATATACATTGTAAGTAGATGACCAGATTCGTGAAACGCTATCATTTTTCTTTCTTCCTTAGTCATTTGTTTCTTGTGCTTCATACCCATGTCGATGCGTTCCATTGCCTCAGATAACTCTTTATGACTTACTGTATCTTTTTTGTTTCTTGTAGCTATAAGGGCAGCTTCTTTTATTATATTGTCGATCTCAGCAGGTGTTTTATATACTGCTTTTCGCGCGAGCCTGCCTATGTCCATATTTTTATCATAGTTTACTTTTTTAAGATAATATTCAAAAACCTTTTCTCTTCCCTGAAGACTGGGTTTGTCAATATAGATCTTTCTGTCAAACCTTCCAGGCCTTAAGAGTGCTGTGTCCAGCACGCCTTCAGCAGCATTTGTCGCGCCTATTACAATGACATTAAAGTCTTTTTCTTTCAGGCCGTCCATCTCTACAAGAAGCTGGTTCTGTGTTGCGTTTGTCTCCTGGCCTCCACCCATATGACTGAAAGAGCGCGACCTTCCTATAGCGTCCAGCTCATCTAGAAATACAATGCACGCCCCGTATCCATATGCGAGATTCTGCGCCCTTTTAAATAGTTTTCTTACGCGGGAAGCGCCTACGCCTACAAATATCTCAGTGAATTCACTTCCTGACATGGATATGAAGGGGATGTTAGCCTCTGTTGCAATAGCCTTTGCGAGATATGTCTTACCGCAGCCAGGAGGCCCTACCATCAGAAGTCCGCGCAATATTCTTCCGCCGATCTTAAGAAGCAGTGTGCGGTCTTTTATTAAATCCACCACTTCCCGCGCCTCTTCCTTTGCCTCGTCTATACCAATAACATCATCCCAGTGTATATTTACTTTTTGACCTTTTATTGTCGTCTGTTTAATTTTCGTGAACCCGCCTCGCAGGAATACCATGTACATAAATACAAATATGCCGGCATGGACGCCTGATAAAAGCAGGGTTATCGGCATTTGCGCAATGGTAAGATGGCGATAGAAAGATTCCAGCGATGATAAACCCCATACAGCCAATATTAACAGAGAACTGACTGCAAAGATTATGATGATCTTTATTTTATTCATCGCGAGATGCATCTTAAATCTGCGGAAGACTAAAGCATTCATTTTATTTTCTCCTTTATGATAATATAGCAGTATATCATACTAATAATAGAGTGTCAATCGAGTCAGGTTGACAATAAAAGCGAGGTGTGTTATTATATCCTTCCACAAATATAAAAGGGGAGGATTTATGTCAAGAGATACAGCTATTAAACACATTAAAGGACGAGAGATTTTGGATTCACGGGGCAATCCTACGGTAGAGGTAGATGTAGTGCTTTCATCAGGCGCAACAGGCAGGGCCGCAGTGCCAAGCGGCGCTTCTACGGGTGAGCATGAGGCAGTGGAGCTCAGAGACGGAGACAAGAAGCGCTACATGGGAAAAGGTGTTTTAAAGGCAGTCTCGAATGTTAACGGAGAACTTAATTCCGTGTTAAAGGACAAAGATGCTTCAGACCAGGCTGCGTTAGATCAGGCAATGATAGCGCTTGACGGCAC
>JBHPHU010000040.1:0-5928 GCA_042571405.1 Candidatus Omnitrophota bacterium
CTGACTATCTATTTCCCAGAATTCTCGATAAAGCCTTCGATAAAATTCTTGAAAATCTATATTATTAATATTATTGACTATCTCGTCACTCGAAAAAACATGTGTAAATAAAAGGTCGTCGGCAAACCAAAGAACTATTCCTATTTTCTCCAGATTATGCAAAACCTCAAAAAATGAACCTGGATCTTCTTTGACTTCTTCAGCCAAATCAGAGATCGCTTTAGGACTCAAAGCTCCTTTATAGATTTTATTTCTTTTACGATAACGCTTAAGAAAACGACGTATCTTTCTTTTGCTGACTGATGGTGTTGCTGTCTTAGTTGAAATTACTGGTACAGACTGTGGCATTGCTTGTAGAGGCAGCCCTGGAGTCTTTGCTGAAAGCATTATAGTCACCATGAGAATGTAAAGTGGAATTAACCCATATTTAAATACACTCTTGGGTATATGTGGTTTTACTTTTATGTTTTTTCCTGAAATATTTAGACTTTGTTCGGCAATGTCTTTAAAATCTTTTAAGTAGCCATATATTTCTGATTCCATCCTTATTTTCTGATAATCGTTATAATTCCATACTTCATTAAACCATAATAACATTTTCTCTATAACCTTACTGTATTTTAGAAATTTATCTGGATGTGTTTTTACTATATTTTCTAATTCAATCATTATTGAGTCAATCCGAGCTATTTCTGGACTAGTGGTAGCTATTTTTACAACCTTATTCAAGCCTGTAGCTATTGGATAAATAATAGAGTTTATCTCTTTTATTTCTATTTGATTATGTAATTCTTGCAGGCGCCTGAAAACATCTTTTTGTCCCGCAGGAATTCTAAGAAGATCTTTTAAGGTTGAGGGGCATGATGGATAGACTGCAGTCGTAAATAAAAACGACACGCTTATTACAAACGATACGATCTTCAAACTATAGTCTTTTCTAAACATTCCCATAATCGTGGCAAAAAAATAGCCCTTTGTATAACTCATTGATCTTTATGGGAGCTATATTTCTCCTATATATAACTATAGCACAAAAAATACATGTTTCAAGCTACTTTATGTCCCCTTTTCTATCTTTCTGATATACAAAAGATCCCAGCATAATCTGGAGAGTCGGTCGTAGAGTTTGTCAAAGGGTAGTCTTACTAGGATAGGTAGGAGATGTTTTAAGAAAGGGAATCTTACGATGAGCATGAATAGTTTTTGCAGCCTTTGAATCTTTGCTGAATCCTTGTGATAGCTATGATTTATCTTAAACATACTAAAATCAGGGCTTAGGATGCTTTTCTCTATGTCTTTACTGAAGAATTTAGTGCCTGGCAATGGTTGGAATATCAGAGACTTGGCTGGGTCCGGCTTTAGCTTAATATTTAATTCTAATGTCTTTAGCGCCGAAGAATAATCCTCCTCTGGCAAACCAAACATATTGAATGTATGAAACTTTACATCCTTATCTCTTAGTATCTTAATAGACTTCTCTATTGTTGCGTCAGAAAGTCTTTTTCCTAAGACCTTATTTCTCATATCTTCGCAGCCAGACTCAATCCCAACACCGACCCTGAAGCAACCTGCATCCTTAAGTTGATCGATCAGGTCTTCGGTAATCAAATCGCACCGCAATAAACAATAAAATGGGAGTTTTATCTTTTCATTGTATTGCTTTAAGAAATCCTTCAGCCATTTTTTATCAATCCCAAAAATATCATCCTGAAATATAATTACTTTTATATTTTTTACCTTCTTTGCGCGTTCTATCTCCTCTATTATGTCATCTATCTTCCTTACCCTAAAAAAATTATCTTTATACATCTTCCTCAATGTGTAATTGCCGCAAAAATTACAATTAAACAAACACCCCCTTGAACACACGACGCCAAGGGATTCCGAACTCAGTATATCCGGGAAATCATCGTATATGCCTATATCAGGAACAGGGATTTCTTCCGGCTTCAAAAGCGCGCCTATTTCATTCTTGTAAAGCCTGTTCGATTTTTTCACCCACAGAGAACGTATATCCGCATAATCCTTACTATCATCGATACGATCCAGTAAAGTCAACACTGGATTCTCGCCTTCACCGATACATATGGCATCGATATGACTATCTTCGATTATGTCAGGATAAAAAGTTGCGTGCGGCCCACCGATTAAAATTAAGCTACGATGCGCAGATTTTATTTGCCTGGCAAGTTTCAATATCCAGTTGTGGTCTATAGACAGCCCGTATATACCTACGACATCGGGCCTGAATGAACACAGTTTTTCATTGATATTTTCATCAGAGCCGAGTGCGAGCTTTACTTCGTGTCTTTTTTTAAGATAGGAAGTTATGCTAGTTATGCCTGATAAAGGACCATTATATTTTTGGACAAATAATAACTTAGCCATTTTGTATTTTTTCTATATCGCGTAGCACTTCTGCACTACCAGGCAGTAGTATAACCTAGATGATGGAACCCAAAAGGAGGCCTGAGAACGAATTTGAAAATTTAGTCTTTTATGTAGTATTTTGGCGGTTTTTAAAAGGCTGAAAACTGTTCGACACTCACACCTATGGTGTGGGTGGAGTTTTTTCAGCCCCGCCAAAATGCGGAATAAAAGACGACCCCGCAAGGGGTAAATTTTCACCTGAGTGAACAGGCCTCCTTTTGGGTTACTATTGCAATGTGATTATTCGAGCACCGCATAACTTTGGCCATTTTTATTTGGTATAATTATATTTTTCAAGGAGTCCTTTAAGATCGGTCTTTTGAGTCTGTCGTGCGAGGTATTTTGCGAGTAGGTCTAATTCTATGTTGACTGGCGTGGATTTTCTCTTCCTGCCCAGCGTTGTATTCTTTAATGTATGCGGTATTAAATACACTATAAAGCTATCACTTGTAAGGCTGGCTATTGTAAGACTAATACCGTCTATTGTTATGGATCCTTTTTCAGCTACAAATCGCGAAAATTCAGAAAGTATTGAAATTTTAAAGCCAGTACCTTCTGAACCTTTTATTATATCTACGATCTTACCTTTGTAATCTACGTGACCAGATACAAAGTGGCCGCCTATCCTCGAATCCAACTTCAAGCTTCTCTCGAGATTTACAGCATCGTTTATCTTTAACTGGCCAAGCGTAGTTCTTTTAAGTGTCTCGTATATTACATCAAAGTTGAGTACCGTACCCTTTATATCTGTAACGCTGAGACATACGCCATTAATAGCTATGCTATCGCCGAGTTTTGCATCAGATGAGACAAGCGTTCCTTTTATTTTAAGACAAGCCCCGGACGCTGTCTTATTTATCCCTGTAATTGAACCTATTTCCTCAATTATTCCTGTGAACATTGGCTTTTACCAGGATATCGCTTCCGATTCTCTCGACATCCATATCTTTTAATACTATAGCCTTCTTAACCCTATAGACCCCTAAGCCTTCTATTGAAGTAATAGCATCTCTTCCGCCGATTATCTTTGGCGCTATAAAAAAGAATACCTTATCCACTAATCCTTTTTCTATAAATCCTGCCGCGGTGTTTCCTCCGCCTTCTACCAAAAGATGGGCTATCTCAAGCTCGGCAAGCTCTTTTAAGAGAGCTTTTAGGTCAATTCTCCCATTATTGCCGGGACAAGCCAACACAAGAACCCCCTTTTTACTTAATCTCTTAATCTTTTCTATAAAGGATTTTTCAGACAAAGATCTCTTTAGTATAACTACTATGGACAGGCTGGGCGATCTCTTTGAAAAGATCTTCGCGCGCTCAGATATCTTTAGATCAGGGTCGAGCACAACCTTTATGGGAGAACGCGCCTTTCTGGATGTCAACAATGGGTCGTCTTTTAAAATAGTATTCACGCCTACTAAAATCGCATCGACCTGGCTGCGTAACCTGTGACCATAACTCCTGGCAACATCTGAAGTGATCCACTTCGAATCCCTGCTCCTGGTAGCAATCTTCCCATCCAAAGATTCTGCCATCTTTAATGTGACAAAAGGCATCTTCTTTGTAACATATTTCACAAAAACCTTATTTAATTTCAACGCCTCGTCCCGCAAGAGCCCTACGGACACATTGATTTTATTCTTTTTTAATGCCTCAATGCCGCGGCCATTGTTCAGAAGATTAGGGTCTCTCATAGCACAGTATACTTTTCTTATCTTGCTTTTTATAATAGCGTCGGTGCAAGGCGGTGTGCGGCCTATATGCCTGCAGGGCTCCAGATTTACATAAAGCGTGGCGCCTTTTGCCTTCGCGCCTGCTTTTCTTAATGCAATGGCCTCTGCATGCAAACTGCCCGGCCTTTTATGATAGGCGCTGGATATGATTCTTCCGTTTTTCACCACTATCGCGCCTACCATTGGATTCGGACTAGAACTGCCTCTGCCCTCTCCAGCCAGCTCCAGCGCCTTTCTCATAAAAAACTCGTGTTTGTTCATAGCATCACATCCTAGTCTATTGGTCGAGGCGAAACCTCCACCAGTTCAGCGTGGTGGAGGTTTCGCCTCGACCAACTTCATGTCAAGTCCCTGAGTTTATCGACCAGTTCGTATGGAATCCTTACTTTGCCTATTAATATTTCTTTTTTGCCAAAGCCATGACAGTCTGATCCTCCTGTTATAGCTAAATTATGCTTTTCAGCGAGTTCACTGAGCTTATCCTCGTCCTTTTTTGCATGATCAGAATGATATGCCTCTATGCCCTGTATCCCATCTTTCACGAGTGAGGCTACAATATCTTCTAAGGGCCTATTTTTGGTATTAATAGTCCTTGGATGGGCTAAAACAGCTACTCCGCCTACATCCCTTATCATCCCTACTGCTTCTTTAGGCGAAAGTTTAAATTTTTTAACATAACAAGGGCTATTGTCTCCGATATACTCTTTAAACGCGCCAGCGATAGAGGAAACGTAACCTTTTTTAAACAAAAGTTTCGCTATGTGCAATCGACCCACACAACCAAAATCAGCCAGCTTAAAAAGCTCTTCGTTGGATATGTTGACATTAACTCTTTTTAACCTTTTCAATATTTCTTTTGCGCGCTCTTTCCTGATGTGAATAATGTGTTCTAATTTTTTTAAAAATTCTCTATTCTGCCAGTCTATGAAATAACCAAGTATATGCAGATCCCGATCATCCATCTCTGCGCTCAGCTCTATACCGGGGATAATTTCTATGTCAAGATCCTTGGCTGCCATGATAGCAGGCGTAATCCCCTTACAAGTGTCATGGTCTGTTATGGCAATCGCTGCTAAGCCTTTTGCCTTTGAATACTCCACGGCCTTCTCGGGTGAAAAAGTGCCGTCTGACAGATATGTAAGTCTGCTAGTTTTTGCATTCTGTCTTCCTGATCTTGTCCAGTATGCCATTCACAAATTTTCCGGAATCAACATCCCCATATCTTTTGGCAAGCTCTATTGCCTCGTTTATGGATACCTTCAGAGGGATATCCTCTCTATGCAACATCTCGTAGATACCCATACGCAGGATGTTTTTGTCTATAACAGCTATTCTTTTTATGTCCCAGTTGTCAGCGTATTTAGAAATAAGCTCGTCTATGCCGGAAAGATTCTCGCATGCGCCATCCACAATTAAATTCGCAAAATCCTTTATTTCCTTATCTACCTTTTCTATGGACCAGAAATCTTTCATGCTGGCCTTTACGGAATCCTTAGAGATTTCAATCCTATATAAGATTTTCAACGCGCATTCCCGCGCCACTGTACGTTTTCTCATTTTTATACCTCATCAATTAAGTTCGCCATCTCTATTGCTGACATAGCTGCGTCACGGCCTTTATTGCCTTCCTTTGTGCCGGCTCTTTCTATTGCCTGTTCAATAGAATCAGCTGTTATTATACCAAATATTGCAGGCACACCTGTAGCAAAAGATACATGAGCAATGCCCTTTGCTGCTTCGCTTGCAATGTAATCAAAGTGAGGCGTTG
>JBHPHU010000041.1:0-5819 GCA_042571405.1 Candidatus Omnitrophota bacterium
CCATTTTTTACAACTAAAGGGCCTCGAGACAGGCCTGGTCTGGGGCTATGGATTGCAAAGAATATAATAGATATACAAGGAGGCTATATCGAGGTGCAAAGTCATGTAGATAAAGGAACTAAAGTCAAAGTGATTTTAAAGACACAATAAAATAGATAATTCAGGAAATCAGAATACTGTTTTCAGCAGTAGTAGTAACAGGGCACTCTTAAGGGGGCCCTGTATTGTAGATAACCGCAAAATTTTAGTTTCCTCTAAACTATTGTCAAAAGCTGAACCATCAGATATAATTACTTATAGCGGAAGTTTTAATGCAGCCACGCTTATAAGCGTGTTAGGAGTAACGAGGAATTATTGGTATGAAAAGAACTCCAGAGGCGATTGTTGGACAGCAGCGCAGAGAAATTGATAAATTAAAAAAATCTCTATCAAGAGCTGATGAGGAAATAGAAAAGCTATCAAAGACAAAATCAGATTTTATATCTGTGATTTCTCATGAATTACGCACCCCTCTTACATCTATAAAAGAAAGCGTATCTTTGGTATTAGATGGCCTGGCAGGACCTCTTAATGAAAGCCAGAAAAGGTTTTTGAACGTAACAAAGAGCAATATAGACAGGCTCGCTAAAATTATTATTGAAATACTCGATTTTTCCAAGCTAGAAACCGGAAGGATCATGATGCATAAGAGAAAAATGGACGTAGATCAAGTTATAAAAGAGTCCTGTCTCTTAGTGAAAGATAATATAGAAAAGAGAAATTTAAAGTTGAATTTTAATCTGGCAGACGGCGATAAGATAACATGGTTTGACCCCGGAAGAATAGGACAGGTTTTGAATAATTTGATATCGAACGCGATAAAGTTCAATATGGAAAATGGCAGCATAGACATATCGAGCAGCAGGGAAAAACTTAGCGGCAAAGAAGTGATAAAGATAAGCATAGAGGATACAGGCGAAGGGATATTAAAGGAAGACATAGCAGGTCTATTTAATAGTTTTAATCCCTTAGACTCCAGTATTACCCGTAGACATCCAGGTGTAGGACTGGGCCTTACAATATGCAGGAATATTATAGAGCTTCATGGCGGTAACATCTGGGTGGAATCTGAAAAGGGCATTGGGAGTAAATTTAGTTTTACCCTGCCTGTATACAAGAAAGATGAAGAATTTAACTTTTTATTGGATGAGATGCTTGCAAGGGCAAGATATATTGATTCAAGTCTTTCATTGATCGCGTGCAAGATAAAAAAGCCAAAAGATGTTAGCGAAGATAATTATCTCAAGCTGGAAAATCTTATTCGGTCTACAGTAAGAGGTCCTGAGGATAAGGTTGCAAGATTTATGAATGGCAGATTAGTTGCGATTATGGCAGGCTCAGACAGAGAAGGGGCTATGAAGATACTGAACAGGCTAAAAGAGAAGGTAGATATTGATCTAGATTGTCTGATCATAGTTTATCCTGATGAGGCAAAAGACAAGAAAGACTTACTAAAAAAAGTGCAGGATGATTTAAAAATATAACCTATGGAGGCAGGCGGTGGATAAGAAAAAGATATTGATAGTAGATGATGACGTTGATTTGCTTAATATGCTGAAATTAAGATTGGAGGCTGAAAACTTTGAGTTTATGGGCGCTCAGAGCGGGAAAGAAATGCTTGACCTGATAAATCTAAAAAAGCCTGACGTAATATTGCTCGATATCATGCTTCCCGAGATGGACGGGTATAGCGCTCTAAGAGAGTTGAGAAAACAGGAGATATTTAAGAATATACCTGTAATTGTTCTTAGCGCAAAGGAAAAGAAAAAAGTAGGAGATCTTTTTTCACTCGAAAAAGTCGCATATTTTATTGAAAAACCATTTGAGACGAATGATCTTATGCAAAAAATAAGGAGTTTATTATGACAGACAAAAAGAGGATACTTATAGTAGATGACGAAGACGATTTAAGGAATATGCTGAAATTTCGTCTTGAGGCGACCGGCTACACTGTACTAGAAGCATCAGATGGTCAAGAAGGATTAGATATGGCCAGAGCCCAAAAGCCTGACATGATCATATTAGATTTAATGCTTCCAAAGATGGATGGATTTAAAGTATGCAGGATGCTTAAATTTGATAAGATCTATAAGAATATACCTGTTGTGATGTTGACTGCGAAGGTGCAGGAGAAAGATAAGATGATTGGGCAGGAGATGGGGGCGGATGCCTATTTGACAAAGCCGTTTGAGCCAAATGAATTAGTAGTAAAAATAAAAGAATTATTAAATCAATAGACAGTAGAAAGGAGATAAAGAAATGGATTTACAGAAGAAAATCCTGGTAATAGACGATGAAGAGGACATACAAAAGCTTTTGAAGATGAGGCTTGAGCAGGAAAATTTTCAAGTGGTGACAGCTGGCGATGGAGATCTTGGCGTAAAGACGGCAGAAAAGGAAATACCTGATCTGATCATCCTGGATATTATGATGCCAAAAATGGATGGTTATAGCTGTTTAAAAGAAATAAGAAAACTGCCGAAGACAAAGGATGTTTTTATTTTGATGTTAAGCGGCAAAGAAGAAGAAAAGGTAAGGGATTTATTTGCGTTTCAGAAAATAAGCGGTTATGTGGAAAAACCGTTTGAATTGGATGATTTAGTCGCAAAGATAAAAGAGATACTTAAGCTGTAAATGTATTGATATAATGCCTATTAAAGTCTTATTAGTCGATGACGAGAAAGATCTAATAGAACTTACGAAGCGTCATCTTGAGTTTCGGGGTTTTGAAACAGTATGCGCATATGATGGATTGGATGCGCTTGACAAGATAAAGAAGGCAAAGCCTGATGTGGTGCTTTTGGATTTATTTATGCCCATCATGCATGGATACGAAGTTTGTAGAAAAATAAAAGAAAATAAGACGACAAAGGATATACCTGTTATATTATTTTCTGCCGGGCTTTGCAAAGGTTCATGTCCTAAGGAAGCAAAGGATGTAGGCGCTGTAGATTTTGTAGCAAAGCCATTTGATATAGAAGAATTGGCTGATAAAATAAAATTTTATGCCAGTAGAAGGTAAAAAATTACCTGTCTGAGGAGTGAATATGACACAAAAGAAAGTAGAGGAGGTTTTGCTGGAACAAGGACTTCTTAAGCAAGAACAGATTGATAAGCTAAAGAAGGAGTCCAAAAAAAAAGGTGTTTCTGTCGGAGAATTGCTTGTCCAGACAGGCTTGGTCAACGAAAAGGATTATGTGAAAGCTACTTCAGAAATTCTGGGAGTGCCTTACATCGATCTTTCTAACTATATGGTAGATGCGGTAACGCTAAAATTGATTCCAGAAAGCTTGGCGCGTAAATATAATGCAATCCCTGTTTTTAAAATAGGCTCCACCCTTACTCTGGCGATGAAGAATCCCAAGGATATTATGATTATAGATGATTTGGCCCGTAAGTCTAAGTGCGAAATAGAACCGCTCTTAGCGAGCCAGTCTAGTATAGTGGAAGCCATAGACAGGTATTATGGGATAACCGGTTCAGTAGACGAGGTAATAAAGGATATAGAAAAGGACAGGACTTCAGATACAGGTAAGATCGAGCTGGACTATGAAAAACTTGCTGAGATGGCTGACCAGGCGCCAATAGTAAAGCTTGTTAATCTAATAATTATGCAGGCGATCAAGGATAAAGCAAGCGATATACATATAGAACCGGAAGAGGATGCATTAAAGATAAGGTTTCGAATTGACGGAGTTTTACATGAAACATTTACTCCTCCAAGGCATTTAAGTCCCGCCCTCATCTCACGCATAAAAGTGCTTTCTAATATAGATATCTCTGAAAAGCGCAAACCTCAGGACGGGAGATTTAATATCAAGATAGATAATAAGGAAATTGATATGAGGGTATCGACTTTTCCGACGGTATATGGAGAAAATATCGTTATAAGGCTCTTAGATAGAAGCTCGTTATTGATAGGCCTTGATAAGATAGGTTTTTCTAAGGATGTGCAGGAAGAATTCCAGGGTTTAATAAGAAGACCGCACGGGGTAATCCTTGTAACGGGCCCTACTGGAAGCGGAAAGACTACCACACTTTATTCAGCGCTCTCAATAATTGACACAGAAGAAAAAAATATCATAACCATAGAAGACCCTGTGGAATATCACATAGGCAGGGTCAGGCAATCTCAGATAAATCCTAAGGCAGGCTTGACATTTGCCTCAGGGCTTAGATCTATTTTGAGACAGGACCCGGATATAATAATGGTAGGCGAGATAAGAGATAAGGAGACAGCTGAGATCAGTGTGCAAGCAGCCATGACAGGTCATCTTGTTTTCAGTACTTTACATACTAATGACGCAGCTGGTGGTTTGACCAGGCTCGTGGAGATGGGAGTAGAGCCATTTTTGATTTCAAGTTCAGTAATAGCTATTTTAGCCCAAAGATTGGTAAGAAAAATATGTGAAAACTGCAAAGAGAGTTACAAGCCTTCATCTGATATTATGGGATTTTTAGGTTGTGATGTTAAAGAGTTGTATCGAGGTAAGGGCTGTAATGTTTGTAAAAAGACAGGATATAAAGGAAGGATCGGGATATTTGAGTTTTTGGTTATTGATGGCCAGATAAAAAAATTGATCACAGAGAAGGCATCCAGCGACATTATAAAGAAAAATGCCGCGGATCTTGGTATGAAGAGCTTAAAAGACGATGGTATAATCAAGGTCATCAAGGGCATGACTACTGTTGAAGAAGTGATTAAGGCAACCAAGGAGGAATAGTGCCAGCTTTTAAATATAAAATACGCGATAGTCATGGCCGGGCCACAACAGGAACCCTTGAGAGTGACTCCAAAGAAGCAGTGGCGCGTCATTTTAAAAACATGGGTTATGTACCCACCTTTATCCAGGAGATTAAATCCGCCTCTAAAACAGTTGGTCCTTTTGAGAAGATCTTTAAAAATGTAAAATTAGAGGAATTAATAGTCTTTACGCGTCAACTTATGACGCTTCAGCGAGCAGGAGTGCCTATTTTAAGCAGTCTTGACTCCATTCAAGAGCAGATTTCCAGCAGTTATTTTAAGAAAGCCATAGTAGAAATTCTCCACTCAGTGGAAGACGGTAAAAGCCTGTCTGATTCATTTGCCCAATACCCTGATATCTTTTCTGAGATATATGTTAACATGGTACGTTCAGGTGAGGCCAGTGGCGCCGTGGACAATGTATTAAACAAGCTTGGAGATTTTTTAGAATATGAATTAGAGATAAAGATGAGGATTAAGCAGGCTACCCGATATCCCTTGCTGGTTTTGATCTCCATAGCAATCGCTTTTCCTTTAGCGATTATTTTCATTATACCTAAGTTTACAGATCTTTTTAAGTCATTTGATACAGCGCTTCCTCTTCCCACAAGGATACTTTTAGACCTGAATTATATTTTTGTGAATTACTGGTTTTTGATTATTTTTGGGGCAGTATTTTTTATAGTCATATTCAGAAAGATCGCCAGGTTGGAGCGTGTCAGGCCTTATCTGGACAGTCTTAAGTTAAAAATTCCTGTTTTCGGAGATTTGTTTCTCAAGATAGCTATGTCAAGATTCACAAAAATGTCCTCTATTTTACTGGCAAGCGGTATTCCAATAGTTAACGCGCTTGAGACTGTCAAGGGTTCTGTTGGAAATAAGGTCATTGCTAATTCCATCGATAACATTATAACGGGGATCAGTGAAGGCGAAAGCATGGCAGCTACTATGAAGGCCAGTGGCTTATATCCGAGTATTATTTTGCAGATGGTAAAGGTAGGCGAAGAGACAGGACAGCTTGATGAACTGCTTATAA
>JBHPHU010000042.1:0-4909 GCA_042571405.1 Candidatus Omnitrophota bacterium
AATCTGGTTACTGGAGTAGGGATATGGATGCAGTTGCAATTGCTAAGTTTTGGCTCAATAAAAAGGAAAGCAAATGGTGGTGCAACCCATTGCTTATAGGTATTACAAGTGCAATTGTAGGAGCGATTGTCAGTGCAGTTATCATCGGTAGAATAAGCATGCATAATGTTAAATTGGAACATCAAGACCGAATAAAGGAAATCAGTATACTTCAAGAGATACTAAAAGATAAAAGTTCGGAGTTAACTAAAAGCAATAATGAGAGAGATAGGCTTAAAGCTGAGATACGAGAAGCCTTCGATAGTGGAGACCCTTCTAAGATAACATCGGTATTCGACAAGATTAACCGTCAAAAGTAGCATAAAAGAACTTACTGAGTATTTAAATGAGATATAAATTTGATGAAGTTGAAGTATATTTCAAGGAAAGATTTAATAATATTGAAGAAATAATGCATTCTGGCAAAGATTTCGAGGCAGCTCTTGTAGCATTGTGTTACATAGATGCATTAGCAAGTTTATTTCAAGAAGGCACAACAATGAAAAGCAGATTTATAAATTTACTTTTCTCGCATGGAACTATTGATGGGTTTAGGTGGGATAAAATAAATATAGCTGAATTCAGAAAGATGGAAGCAAGAAGCAATTTAAAATCAAATATATGTAAAACTTGCTATGAAAAGATAAAGTTATATTTTGACCAACGTATCTGTGACTATGAATATTGCTCTCCTGCCAAATGCCTAGAGAAAGATAAACTTTTTTCTCAAGAAATAGATGACATTATAAAGTTTAGCAATGAGAAGGATTGTAGATGTAATGTTATCTCAGAACCGCTATTAAGATGTTTAGATGATTCAACATATGCTGGTATATTATATAGAGAATATAGATGCGAAGCAGTTCATAAAGGAAAATTTAATATGTCATGGAGTAGCTTAGAGAAGCATTTTGAAAAACCACATTATGTTGACGTAGACAATCAATGGCCAGATTTTTCTATACCACCAAAATTTATTATACAAACGCTAGAGAAATGCTTACTTGGGTTAAAGAATAATAATAAATAGTGTATGTTTTTATAGCGTAGGCATTATAAATTTCATATTACCACACATATTTCATGACAGTCTCCACAAGACTGACAAGGCAAATTACCTTTTGGTATAAAAGGTTAGGGAAAATATAATCAATTAATTTTTATGAAGCATACATGATAGAGCTCATCATTTCGCCAAGAGAGCTTGTTTACCTTGCAGTAGCTACTGATAAACTTCTCGGAGAAATCTTTTAATTTAATCTTCTTAGGTCTTTTTATATCAAAGTATTTTTCCTCTATTATCTCTGTCTTTATCTTCTCTAGCACTCTATCAGCTACTCTTTTACTCTCGCCTATCTTCTTTCTGATACGTCTAGTAGGCGATGCATAGCAGTCTATATAGTAATTGTTTTCTCTTTTATATACTGGCATTTTATGTACCTCCTTTTTTCTCTCTGGTGGTGGAGTATATCATGCCACCGTGCCAGGTCAAACCAAATCCGGTATTTCTTCCACAGCTACTTTCTTCCCTTGAATCCAGTTATCTAGCTCTAGTAAGTCAAACTTCACTAGCCTGCCCATCTTTATATAAGGTATCTGCTTCTGGTGCACCCATGAGTATATTGTGCTCACTTTGACACCTAAACGCTCTGAAACCTCTTTTATATCTATAAGTCTCTTATCCATACCTAACCTCTACTTACAGCAGCCATATTCGAATCCAGAGCGTTCCAAGTGTATCCAAGTGCTATATCTCTCATAATCTGAAATAGCGAGATTTTGCCTCTTTCTTGTGCTCACAGCATACTTTTTCTTAAAATAGTCTATGTCGCATACGTCTTTTGAAAAAACCTCGCCCTAATCGCTTATTAGCACTCTTTCTTGTGCTCCGAGGCTATATGCTTTTTCTTTTTGACTATCACAGATACAAAATTAGGACAGCGTAATATCACTATCTGCTTGTACTGCTTGCAATTTTTTATGCATTGCTTGCATATAGCATTAACTCCATAAAGTAGTTTTTTTATTCTCATTTCTAACGCCTTTCTAACTTGTTACACATATGTATGATTATGCATGGTAGTACATTAGTATTGAAAATCTTTAACCAAAGCCTCTACTGGTGTATTTAATTTATATCCATTAGCCAGTTGATTAAAATTACCCTTCTTGCCTTTTTCTACTATTTCTAGTAGTGATGTATCGCTTAATTGTTTTACTATTCTACATGCAAACATCGCATTAGCATTCATGTAACCACGTTCTCCAAGTAAAATAGCTAAATCTCTGTATCCGATGTAAATTATACTTTTTCTTAACAGACAATTTTTAACTCTTTGTTTATCCATTGCTTTCCAGACAGCCGCACAGTCTCTTGCATTTTTAATATCTTTATGATGTGTAGTTATGAATTCCTCAATGTCATCTTGACTAATTAATGGTTCTTTAGCTGACTCTTTATTGAAATCCTTACGTATTTTTTCTTTAAATCTGCAACAAGGTATGCAATCTCCTTCAAAGTAATTACAACCAGCTTTAGCATCTTTTTTAAAAACCCATTCAATAAAACTTTCAATCTGTTGAGCGAATTCTTTATGATTGAGCTTTTTGTAATTCCTATCGTTCCAGTCAGACATGATATTTTTTATATCTTTACTAGCAAGACCGAGTCTTTTAAGTTCGCAGATAATACCGTAACGCATGTGTTTGAATTCATACTTATCTCTAGCACCCTCCCCTAGATACAGTCTTACGCAATCCCGGATATTGTTTAATTGTTTTATGTTCATAATACCTCTGTATATAGACGGTCAAGCTATCAGGGCAAGGCCGTCTGAAAATGCTAGTTTTTCCTTAGAGTTTTTTCAAACAATTTTCAAACACGTCTTCTTTTATTGCCTTTATGTATGTTTCATACCACGCCAAATTTAAAAAACTCATAGTTATCCTTCGTGGTCTTGGCTCTAAACTACTCCAAATTTTTACCTCAATACATCCATTTCCCTCGTGTGCAATTACTCTAGCGTCAAGTTTTACTACATTTTTTCCTCTAAATTTTAATTTTTTCATTATAAGCCTCTCTTTCTAGTTATTACTCCTTTATATTGCGTATCTGTGGAGGAAGACTTGCTATGTCCTCCCCCACAGAAAACCCATTGCTATTGCGTACTACCAACCCTAACATTGTACTGCTTTACACCAAACTGATAAGAATGCAGAGGACAGTCTCTGTGCTTACAAGCTCCTACAGCTTTCTCATCAGATTTTGTGCAATAAAAACAATAGTGTTCTATTGCGTTTATTGGGGTAAGAAATTTGTGTTTCATCTTTAGTTCCTCCTTATATATTAGTTTTCTCATGCCGCAGGATAGCAACACACTATCCTGCGAGTATAAGAATAAAAAATAAAACTTACTTAAAGGAATAGCCCTGAAATCTCTTACGTCTAGACTTATTGCCAAAACGGTATGGATACAAAGGGCAATGCTTATTGTCACAATGCCATACATCCTCTGACCCACCTTTACAAAGCTGGTCAACGAACTCTATTTCTGCTCCCATACAACAGAAACAATAAGCCCTTATAGCCATTAAAGGTGTTACTACTTTGCTGTTTTTCATGACATTTCTCCTTGTTGTATACAGGCGGCCTCGCTATCAAAGCGAGACCACCTGCAAATGTTACTCTGTTCCATTCTTCCCAAGAGACTCAACTGCCTTGTCAAAGTCCAAAATCAACTTTTTAAACTCTGGCATCAGTTCTATAGGCAAGCTTATTCCTTTAGGAATCGGTATTCTCTCTTTGCCATCTTTAGAATCTACCCAGACTCTAATGTCAATACGGTCTCTACCTTTGTAATTACGGATTTGACCTCTGACTTCTTCAGTTGGACTTTTTTCAAATTTTCCTATTAACATATTTTTTACCTCCTTCCATTTAGATTGAGCTTGAAAATTCTGTAGAAAAAAAATACCCACAAAATCTTTAACTCTGTGGGTATTATATCAAACGCCTATTTCAGTTATGTGACGCTAACTGGAACCAGTTAATTCTGATAAATTTTTCTATGCCTTTTTGCCTCCTTTTCATCTGCTTTAACAGATTGCGATTCTGGTTTATATTTACAAATTAACTGGTCTCTCATCTCTTTCTTTTTATTAACTAACTGAACTTCGCCTGTTGGAAAATCCTTTACTTCAACACTAGGTAGATTAGAATCACGGTATAACTCATAATCCTTAGCTATGTTCATGTGTTCATGGAGTTTCTTTTTAGTACGCTTGTCTTTTATTTCATACCCATGCAAAAAACACTGATAATGCTCAACTTTTTTAAAAGCCTTCATCAAATCTTTATTTGTAGCTTCAGCAGATACTGCAACCATGACATAATCTTTGTGTAAACTAACCCAAGCTCTCACAGATGGACTCAAAAATTTATCTGTCAAGATGTAATAACGTAAAGCATATTCCCATGAGAAAGGCATACCAAAAATCTTCATCATTCTTTTTACATCGCTCATTTTTATTCTGCCATCAACATACTTTTGTAATTTATTCTGCAAATCGTTAAGTTTTTTAGCAACTTTAGTATGTCCAAACTTACGTTCTGCCTTCTGCCATTCTGATGGTTGTTCGTATCTTGACCCAATGCCTTTCTTCTTCAAGTACTCAATCATTTTTTTATAGCTTTCCCTTTGTAGCTTCAAAAACTTCCTATACCCTGCAAAACTTTCTCTTATAAAATTCATCCTTAACTTTTTATCCTGACGCAAGCTCTTAACATACTCCCTTGCTTCCCTTGTCTTTAAACATAGCATAAACTGCTGATAATATTTATCATGACCTTTATATTCTGGAACTTCCAAAA
>JBHPHU010000043.1:0-4639 GCA_042571405.1 Candidatus Omnitrophota bacterium
GGCTGCAAATACTTGGCAAGGCATTTGACGAAGAGATGGTTTTAAGAATTGCTTACAATTACGAACAGGCAGTGTCATTCCCGCCTGCCTAGCGGCAAGGCCGCTGGCTTTCACGGGAATGACAAGAGAGAAGCTATGTACGAAACAGTAATAGGCTTAGAAGTTCACTTACAGCTCAAGACAAAGAGCAAGGTTTTTTGTGGGTGCTCAACAGAGTTTGGCGCTGCGCCCAATACTCAGACCTGTCCTGTGTGTCTGGGGTTTCCGGGATCTTTACCTGTTTTGAATAGGGACGCGCTTAAGCTTGGCGCAAAGGTGGCCATTGCGCTTAATTGTCAGATCGCCAAGGAGATACGATTTGATAGAAAAAATTATTTTTACCCTGACCTGCCAAAGGCATACCAGATTTCCCAATTCAGCCAGCCTCTGTCAGCGCATGGATACCTTTCAATCCTGGTCAACGGCAAGGAAAAACGCATTGGCATAACAAGGGTGCACCTGGAAGAGGACACCGGCAAGCTTTTTCATCAAAAAGACTGCAGTCTCATAGATTTTAATCGTTCGGGTACGCCGCTTTTAGAGATAGTAAGTGAACCCGACATAAATTCTCCGGATGAGGCATACGAATACCTTAGTTCTCTTAAATCAATTTTAGAATACGTTGATGTGTCTGATTGTAATATGGAAGAGGGAAGTTTGCGCTGCGATGCCAATATTTCTTTGAGGAAGCCAGGCGCCAAAGAACTCGGGGTAAAGACAGAGATAAAGAACATGAATTCGTTCAAGGGGGTCAAGGCCGCGCTGGAATACGAGCGCGATAGGCAAGCGGAGCTTTTGAAAGAGGGCCAAAGAATCATACAGGAGACAAGACTCTATGATTCAGCGAGAGATGTCACGGAATCCATGCGTTCAAAAGAAAAGGCGCATGATTATAGGTATTTTCCTGAACCAGACCTAGTACCGTTTGATTTTGAGGCGGAATTGCTCGAGGATATAAGAAGAGGGATCCCTGAGCTTCCAGAGCCAAGAAGGAAAAGACTTATCTTGGATTACAGTCTTTCTGAATATGACGCGGTTATTATGGCGAGCCAGCGGGCAATCGCGGATTACTTTGAGGAATGCGTCAAGATCTACAAAGAGCCAAAGATAGTGGCTAACTGGCTCATGGGAGATATTTCTGCGTATATGAAAGAAAAGAATGTCACAATTGACAAGTTAGGCTTGAAAGTCGAACATCTTGCAGGTATGCTTAAGATGATAGATAGCGGCGCTATTACAGGAAAGGTTGCAAAGACGCTGTTAGTAGACATGATCGAGAGCGCCAAGGATCCTGCCACACTTGTCAAAGAAAAAGGTTTAGAGCAAATCTCTGACCATAGCGCGATAGAAAAGGTAATAGACGAGGTTATTTCTGAGAACGCGAAGATAGCCAATGACTTTAAAAGCGGCAAACAGAACGCGATAATGGCTTTGGTTGGCAAGGTCATGGCAAAAACAAAGGGCAAGGCAAATCCAAAGAAAGTGAACGAGATATTAAGATTGAAACTGAAAGGAGAAATATGAGGAGAAGGATAGCCGTAGCGTTGATAGCATTGGGTTTTACAGCAGGGATTTTGATTCATAATATTAGTTTTGCTGAAAAAGAAGAGATTTCGGATAGTCTTTACAGGGAATTGGAGCTTTTCTCAGATGCAATGAGTATAATACGCTCAGATTATGTTGAGGAGCCGAAGTCAAAAGACCTCATATACGGCGCGATGAAAGGTATGCTCTCATCACTTGATCCTTACAGTCAGTTCATGGATCCTGACATGTATCAGGAGATGAAGATAGAGACAGAGGGCGAGTTCGGAGGCATAGGTATAGTAATTACAATAAAAGATAATCTCCTTACAATAATATCGCCAATAGATGGCACGCCTGCTCATGAGGTAGGGCTTCAGGCTGGCGATAAGATAGTCAAAATAGAGGATGAGATCACAAAAGACCTGACACTTATAGAGGCAGTCAAAAAACTGCGCGGAAAGCCAGGTACAGACGTGCATGTGACTGTTCTGCGAGAAGAAGAGAAAAGACTTCTGGATTTTACAATAACCCGTTCTATTATAAAAATAGAAAGTATTAAAAAGGTAGAGATAATAGAGGATGGCATTGGCTACATAAGACTTATAGAATTCCAGGAAAATACCCACAAGGACCTGGAGATTGGATTGAAAGATCTTGAGAAAGAGGGAATGAAGGGCTTTATACTTGATCTCAGAAATAATCCAGGAGGCCTGCTTAATTCCGCTGTAGAGGTATCGGAAAAGTTTTTGGAAGAAGGCAAGGTCGTTGTCTCAACAAAAGGACGAGTTGAAAGTCAGAATTTTATGTTCAACTCAAAAGGCAGGAAAAAACACCTGGATTACCCGATGATTGTGCTGGTAAATGGAGGAAGCGCGTCTGCCTCTGAGATAGTAGCCGGAGCCATACAGGATCACAAAAGAGGTCTTATCATGGGTACAAAGAGCTTTGGTAAAGGATCTGTGCAGACGGTGATACCCTTATCAGACGGTTCAGCAGTGCGGCTTACGACCAGCAAGTATTTTACACCTAATGGCCGCTCAATACATGGCGACGGCATAATACCCGACATAGAAGTGGAATACGAGAAAAAGTTAAAGGTCGAGGAAAAAGAAGAAGATGGCCTTGCTATATTTGATGAACTGCAAGAAGAAAAAGAGGATGAAGAAAAAGAGAAAAAGACAGAATACGATAATCAGGTTATGAGCGCTGTAGATGTGCTGAAAGGTATCATCTTATACAGCGAGAAATAGATTAGCCATGTTGATTCTAGGCATTGAAACATCCTGTGATGAGACAGCCGCGAGTATTGTAAAAGACGGGATAGAGATTTTATCCAGTGAGGTTTCTTCGAGCCTTAAATATCATAAGAAGTTTGGCGGCGTGATTCCTGAGATCGCCACCAGACACCATGTTGAAAATATAGATAAAGTCATAGATCGCTCTTTATATAATGCTGGTCTGAAGACGGGTGATGTGGATGCTGTGGCTGTGACACAGGGGCCTGGGCTTGTAGGCGCGCTTCTTCCTGGTATTTCGTGCGCAAAGGCCTTATCTTATGCGTTAGGTGTGCCGCTTATCGCTGTGGATCATCTTAAGGCGCATGTATATTCTGCGTTAATGAGGAGGGATGCGCCGGATTTTCCTTTTATCGGACTTATCATATCTGGCGGACATACAAGACTTTGTCTTGTGGAAGGTTTTGATAAATTTACAACGCTTGGTGATACCTTGGATGATGCTATTGGCGAGGCCTATGATAAGGTGGCAAAGATTGTGGGCTTAGGGTATCCAGGCGGACCCGTAATAGACAGGCTTGCTAAAAAAGGCGATGCGGAAGCCATAAAATTTACATGCAGGCCAATTAAAGGCAGTCTGGATTTCAGCTTTAGCGGAATAAAGACCGCGGTGCTATATTATGTAAAACATAGCGGATTATGGGTTACGGATTACGGGTTACGAAATATAGTGGCGAGTTTTCAGGAAGCCGCGCTTAAGGTTGTTGTGAGCAATAGCATTAAGGCGCTTGAAAAGCATAAGTTAAAAACTCTTGTTGTAGGCGGAGGAGTAAGCGCTAACTCCAGATTCAGGGAGATGATCGCAAGAGAGGCGATGTTTAGAGATCTTAAAGTATATTTTCCGCCGCTACAGCTATGTTCGGATAATGCTGCAATGGTAGCAGGCTTGGCATATCACCTGCATAAAAAAGGCGCACTTGCGCCACTAGACATAACAGCAAATATTAGATAGGAGAAAAAATGCTTACAGATACTCAAATAATCTTACGGTTGCTCTTGGCTGCTATTTTAGGAGGTCTTGTCGGTTTTGAAAGAGAGGCGCATAACAGAAAAATGGCAGGTTTTAGGACACATATACTTGTTTGTGTCGGTTCAGCTCTTATCATGCTTACCTCTCTTCATATCTTCGCGACTTACGGTAATGGCATATCTACGGATCCGGGAAGGATTGCTGTAGGCGTTATAACAGGGATCGGATTTTTAGGCGCAGGTACTATTATTCGTTCAGGCGCGTCAGTGATAGGCCTTACAACAGCCGCGAGTCTATGGATAGTCGCAGGTGTAGGTCTGGCTGTTGGGTGTGGATTTTATACTGCTAGTTATATGACAACTATTATTGTGCTGGCTTCATTGTATTTATTGAGAAAGGTCGTATAAAAAAGAAAGGAGGAAAGCATATGGCTAGAAGGGATAGAAATGAAGAAAAGATATTGGATGTCGACGCCAGTATGCAGGGGTCTTTGACGTTCAAGGATCCTGTAAACATGAGGATCAATGGAGACTTTGAAGGGAAACTTGATACAAAAGGCATTCTTACTGTAGGGGACAATGCCTCTGTCCGCGCAGATATACATGGCGAGGAAGTGGTGGTAGCTGGAAAGCTTACAGGAAATATCTCCGCTACGAAAGAATTAAAGCTGCTTTCAACCGCGCACGTTGTCGGAGACATAACAACACCTGTTCTGGCTGTTGAGCCGGGAGCTGTTATACAGGGAAAGTGTCGCATGCTTAATCCGTCAGGCCAAAAAGGCAGAGTTTTTAACGTGACTGAACTGGCG
>JBHPHU010000044.1:0-4381 GCA_042571405.1 Candidatus Omnitrophota bacterium
ACTTAAAACAGTTATAAAAGTATTTACAAATACACAAAGGAGGCAGTAAATTGAAGAGTTCAAAACAGATAGTCAGGTTTGGTCTTTTATTTTTGTGTATCTTTGTAAGCGTTACCATTGTTTGTGCGACTACTCATGCTGCAAGCATATGGGAGAAACGAAAGCAGGCAGTGGAAACAGTAACAAAACCTGCGCAGGAAATCGAGGAAGCAGAAATAGCCAAAGAAGAATCTTTTGACATTGAAGATGAGATCATGGATTTATTGGACCCGGATGACATCTACATCCCTGACCAGTATGGCACAATAATAGAAACCTACAAAGGCACAAACGGTAAACTGATTCTGCATGTACAGGACGCTCACATGAACTACGAAGGGCAGAAAAATGAAGCTCATATATTAGAGTCTCTTATGGAAGATTATGGCCTGAAATTGATTTTACTGGAAGGCAACGTAACAGACGCCGATTTTACATATCTAAGGGATTATGCTCTTTTGGAAGATAGGGTCGAGAGGGCTGATAAGCTTCTAAAGAGCGGCACAATAAACGGCGTGAATTATTTGAATCTCGCGACTGATTATCCAATAACAGTTCAAGGCATAGAAGACAAAAAATTATACGACATAAACACAGAGGCGCTTTGGGAGATGGACACATTTAAAAGCCTGGCGCAGGAATATATTAATAAAATGATCACTGCGGCAGATTCATTGAAACCGCAGATCTATAGCGCGGATCTGATGGAGTTTGACTCAAAGAACAAGGATTACGAGAGCGAAGCTATAGATTTACTAGCTTATTATGATTATATATATAAAAAGGCAGAAGCGAATGACCTGCCCCTTTATACATTCCCTAACTTCACTAATCTCATCAAGGCAAGCGACATTGAAAAAAAGATCGATCTGACAAGCATACGTGACGGAAGCGCGTCAGCCGAAGACATGGATCTTTACGATGAATACATCGAGCTCACAAGAGACTTGAATGTGAACGCGCTGTTCAAGGAAGAGCCTTTACTGGAGGATTTTCTGACAGATGTTCTGGCTGTAGATTCCAAGCAGAGAAAACTTTTAAGGATATCCAAGGCATTGTCTATAATGAAAAATTTGTTAATAGTAAAGGTAGTTCCTGAAGAATATGCGTATTTTCTGGAGAACAAAAAGGATTTTAATCCCAAGTTCTGGGCTGATTTTTTAAACGAAAGATCAGAAGAACTTGGCCTTTCTCCGGATGTACCCAGCAATTCCTATATAATTAGCGACAATCTTTCAAAGGTAGAAAGGTTTTACGCTACTGCAATAGATAGAGAAAAGGCGTTTATAAGAAAAACTAATGAGCGTATTGAAAAAGATGATGTAAAATTAGCGGCGCTCATTGCGGGAGGATTCCATACGCCTACACTGATCGAGCTTTTGCGTGACCAGGGTTATTCTTACGTCGTGGTGAGCCCAAAGGTAACAACACCAACAGACGATAAGCTTTATCGCGAAGCTCTCAAGAGGGAATGGGCGCCTGGTATAGAGTAAAACTAAAAAAGGAGGAAAAATGAACACTAAAAAATTATTATTGACAGTAAGCATTGTTTTGGTGGCAAGTATTTTTGTAATGCAGGGGTTAGTGTACGCGGACATAAACTCCGAGTACAAGAAAGAAAAAGGTGCTTCGCAGACTACAGAAGGCGTGGATGATGTAGAAGATCAGATAGTGAGCTCCAACGAAGATCTTCTTTCAGTAGAAAATTCACCCTTGAATTTTACAGTGAATGGGGAAGCTTTGCAAGTGGGAAGTAGTCCGCAGGAGTATCAGGATTATCTTAGAAATATAAATAAGCTGGGGTTACTGCAGGAGGACGCTGATCCAGGAGACAATACATGTGATTTTACTCTTCTTTCTAATCCTTCCGAGCGTTTGATTACGCCGAAATTCTACAAGGCTGAAGACGTGGCGACCGCAGGTGGAGATAGTTTTACAGCAACGGTTAAAGGATTAACCGGCAATGAAAAAGCAGTAGTCGTAGGAACAAAAGCTGAGTTAGACAACCTGCTTTTAGATCTAAAAATAAAAGCTCTTCATGATGGAGGTGTTATAATAATTTTTACCTTGCGCGAAGGAGAATCTCTGGATTTTGTATTTCAGGCATTGAATGAGATCAACTTTGGCGAAATCACAAGCGTTGAAACCCTTCTTACGGCAACAGGGAACATAATCGTACGCTTACAGTAACACTATAAATAGACAAAATAGAAATAGGGGCAGCGATCATTTTTCGTCTGTCCCTATTTTTTTACCTGCTTACCGGAGACGTCTACCAATTTACTGTCATTCCCGCGGAAGCGGGAATCTGTACAGCTTTATGGATTCCCGTTTTCACGGGAATGACAGTAGATGGATGATTTCAGGTTACCAGGAAAAATGTCTTGCTATTGACACCACACCTTTTTTAATATATAATCTATAAGCTATATACAGGAGATATTAGATGTTACCTGATAAACATGGTAAATTCAGGGATTTTGGCGGGAAGTTTGTGCCTGAGACGCTTATGGTAGCGCTTGAGGAGCTGGAGAGAGAATATAAAGGGGCTCTTAAAGATGCTAAGTTTAAGCGGGAATTGGGCGAATTGCTGGAGGTCTATGCGGGCAGGCCCACACCGCTTTATTTTGCAAAAAATCTATCTAAAAAAGCAGGTACAAAGATATATCTAAAGCGCGAAGATCTGTTGCATACAGGCGCGCATAAGATCAACAACACGCTTGGCCAGGTACTCCTGGCTGTGAAGATGGGCAAGTCGCGTATTATAGCTGAAACAGGCGCTGGTCAGCATGGAGTAGCTACAGCTACCGCGGCAGCTGTATTCGGGCTTCCTTGCGAAGTATATATGGGCACAGAGGACATAGAACGGCAGGCGCTGAATGTATTTAAGATGAAGCTTTTAGGCGCAAAGGTGATACCTGTTCATTCAGGAAGCAAGACGCTTAAAGACGCGACCAATGAAGCAATAAGAGACTGGGTCACAAATGTTCGCATGACACATTATGTGCTAGGTTCTGTAGTAGGCCCACACCCATATCCTGCAATGGTAAGAGATTTTCAAGCGGTTATTGGAAAAGAAACCAAAAAACAGATCTTAAAATATGAAGGCCGGCTTCCGGACTATATGGTCGCATGCGTTGGCGGTGGAAGCAACTCCATTGGATTTTTTCACGAATTTTTTAAAACAAAGGTTAAATTCATAGGCGTAGAAGCAGGCGGTCTTGGCCTAACTAGCGGCAAGCACGGCGCAGCGCTTTGTAAAGGCAAGCCCGGAGTATTGCATGGGAGCAAGAGCTATCTTCTGCAGGATAGAGACGGCCAGATAAAGGTCGCGCATTCAATATCCGCGGGATTAGACTATCCGGGTGTAGGCCCGGAGCATTCGCACTACAAAGACATTGGCCGCGCCCAGTACGTGGCTGTAAAAGACAGCGAAGGCCTGGAAGGCTTTAAGATGCTATCCGAGATAGAAGGCATTATCCCAGCACTTGAGCC
This sequence comes from Candidatus Omnitrophota bacterium, assembly GCA_042571405.1. Lineage (GTDB taxonomy): Bacteria > Omnitrophota > Gorgyraeia > Gorgyraeales > Gorgyraeaceae > Gorgyraea. Next base: position 3,535 of record JBHPHU010000044.1, read on the forward strand.
AAGCCATGCCATATACTACGCAGTAAAAAAACTAGCGCCAAAATTAAACAAAAATAAAATCATAGCCATCTGCCTATCAGGCAGAGGAGACAAAGACATCGACATAATTAAAAATCAAAAGCTGATAGCTGAAGGCTGAAAGCTGATAGCTCATACATGAACCGCATAGATAAAAAATTCAAAGAACTAAAGAAAAACCGCAAAAAGGCGTTCGTAGCCTTTATAATGGCTGGCGATCCGTCTCTTTCTGCCACAAAGAAACTTATCATTGAGTTAGAAAAAAGCGGCGCTGATATAGTTGAGCTGGGCGTGCCATTTTCAGACCCTCTTGCGGATGGCCCTACTATACAACGAGCTTCCGAGCGCGCTCTGAAGAGCAAAGCCACTATAGACTCTGTTTCTAATCTTGTCAGAGATATTAGGTCGCAAACACAAGTTCCAATAGCCTTTTTAACTTACTACAATTTAATACATCATTATGGCCTGGAGAGATTTACCCAAAAGGCAAAATCATGCGGGGTTGATGGCGTAATTATTCCAGATCTGCCGCCTGAAGAATCACAGGAACTCAGGCGTATCGCAAAAAAGAAAAATTTCTCAATAATACACCTTGCCGCGCCAACAAGTTCCAGGCAAAGGCTTAAAAAAATCGCGGATGCCTCAACAGGTTTTATCTACTATGTCTCTCTTACAGGCACAACAGGCGCAAGAAAAGAGTTGCCAAAGGAGCTCTCCGTTAGTCTTAAGGCAATAAAAAGAGTAACCAGGAAGCCCGTATGCGTAGGCTTTGGTATCTCCAGGCCTGATCAGGTCAAATTAGTATCAAAGCTGGCTGACGGTGTAATAG
>JBHPHU010000045.1:0-4266 GCA_042571405.1 Candidatus Omnitrophota bacterium
TCAATTCAACATTACAAGATACCGTATGGTGTCATAAGATTTAAGAGTGGCGGAGAGGTAACAGCTATTCATGAGAAGCCCGAGCATACCTTTCCTATAAACGCAGGTGTGTATATCCTAAGCAGAGAGGTTCTAGAGTCTATACCTGAAAGATCTTATTTTGACATGACTGATTTAATAAAAAAATTAATCGCAAACAATAAAAAAGTTCTTACGTACCCAGTAAATGAGAATGACTATATAGATATTGGCCAGTGGGGAGAATACAAAAAGGCAATAGAAAAATTGCAATTATTCAAATAGACTATGTACAAAAATAAAAAAATCCTAGCCCTGATACCTGCTAGATCCGGGAGCAAAAGGCTTCCTGGTAAGAATGTGAAGCTGTTGGCTGGTAAGCCATTGATTGCATGGACAATAGAGCAGGCAAAAACCAGTAAACATGTGGATAAGGTAATTGTGTCTACGGATGATAAAAAGATAGCCAGGATCTCTAGGGAATATGGCTCAGAGGTACCTTTTTTAAGGCCGCAGAGACTTGCGACAGATAAGGCAAAGAGCATAGATGTTATATTGCACGGACTTGATCAGCTCGCAAGAGATGCAGAGTTTTATGATATCGTGATTTTACTGCAGCCTACGTCGCCTCTTAGAACAAGTGAGGATATAGATAGGGCAATCTGTTTACTTTTTTCAAAGCGCGCAAAGGCCATAATCTCGGTTTATGAAAATGGCCATAGGCCTTTGTGGTCAAATACGCTTCCAAGAAATGGTTCTATGAAAGATTTTACAAGCAATAAACATATCAAGGGACCATATTATACACTTAATGGTGCAATATATGTGAGCCACGTTGATCATCTAAGGAAAAAGAAAGAGTTTGTGGGGAGCAAAACCTTTGCTTATATAATGCCTCGCGAACGCTCCATCGACATAGATGATAAATTGGACTTTTCCATAGCAGACCAACTTTTAAGGTCTATAAAATGATTGAGAGAATAATACTTCTTGCACAGCATAGATTTACATTGCGCGATTACCAGAGACTTGGTGTCGAGATACTCAAGAGAAATGGGTTCAAGGTAGAGGTCTGGGATATGGAGGATATTTTATATCCACATCTTTTAAAAGCTGCTGTTTCTCGCAATTCATATAATTATGAAGGGTTGAGGATATTCTACAGTAAAAAATATGCTCGTAGGAAACTAACAGCTTTATCTGACAAGGATTTTGTTATGACTTCCGTAGGTTATAATTTTAAGACTTTATGGATTTACAAAGCTATGAGTAGATCTAACGCGAATTATGCAGTGAGATATATAAGTGCACTACCTATTTCCTGTATCAAGAAGAGTTTATTGGAAAGGGTTAGGTATTTACTAGGTTTTAGACGTTTAGATGCGTGGAAAGCTTTATTTATGAAGCTCCCTTTTTGTTATCTTGGGGTTAGACCCGCTACATTTATTATATGCGGAGGTAATAACTGGCATCAGCACAAGTATTACCATAGATTCCCTGTAGATAAGAGTACGGAGATACTTCGAGCGCACACCTTAGACTATGATATTTATTTGAAAAAAAAGAATACATCGTCTGATGTCAGACCAATAGCTGCATTCTTGGATGAGTTTGTGCCTTATCATCCAGACCAGCTACGATTTGGCCTGGGTCATAAGGTCAATGCTGAGAAATATTATTCTTTACTTAATAGAGAAAGAAACTGGTTTTAAGGTGGTCATAGCAGCTCATCCACGCTCTAATTACGAAGAACGCCCTGATTATTTTAAGGGCAGGGAGTGTATAAGAGGAAAGACAATAGACCTTATCAGGGAATCTAAATTAGTCCTTTGTCATTGCAGCACAGCCTCGAATTTTACAAATCTTTTTTATAAACCAGCAGTTTTTATGACTTGTTCGGAATTAAACAAGATTCACCGGCATAAAAATTACTATGTCAAAGAATTTGCCAAATGGTTTGGCAAGGAACCGGTTTCTATTGACGAGGCTAGTGGCATTAACTGGGATAAAGAACTGACAGTAAAGAGAGATCATTACGACAATTACCGTAATGCGTACATAAAGACTGAAAACAGCGAAGAACTGCCATTTGCGCAAATAGTGGCAAATAGGCTAAAAAAACTTGAGAGGTAGATATGTCTATATTTAAAAGCAAGACAGTGCTGATAACAGGCGGTACAGGTTCTTTTGGAAAAAAACTTACAGGAACTTTATTGAAAAAACATAACCCAAAGAAAGTTATTATTTATTCTAGGGATGAGCTTAAACAGTATGAGATGCAGCAACAATTTAGAGACTATGAAAACATCAGATTTTTCATAGGCGATGTGCGGGATAAAGATAGACTCTTGATGGCATTCCATGACGTTGATTATGTATTTCATACTGCGGCATTAAAACAGGTCCCTGCTATGGAATATAATCCAGCTGAGGCAGTGAAGACAAATACATTGGGGGCTCTGAATATTATAAATGCCGCGATAGAGCGCAAGGTAAAAAAGGTAGTAGCACTCAGCACTGATAAAGCATGCAATCCTATAAACCTTTACGGCGCGACAAAACTTTGCTCTGACAAGCTGTTTATCGCAGGCAATTCTTATTCTGGTAAGGCAATGACAAGGTTTAGCGTTGTCAGGTATGGTAATGTGCTTGGCAGTAGGGGCAGTGTGGTACCATTTTTCAGTCAGAAGCTTAAAGAGAAAGGAGCTATCCCCGTAACTGATGCAAGGATGACTCGTTTTCTTATAACTCTGGAGCATGCAGTGGATTTTGTAATAAGATGCGCTAGCTTAATGCATGGAGGAGAACTTTTTGTGCCAAAGATTCCCAGCGTCAAGATAATTGATCTAGCTAGAACTATAGCTCCCAGGCGTAAGATCAAGATAGTAGGTATAAGGCCAGGAGAAAAGCTTCACGAGGTCATGGTTTCAGAAGATAATGCAAGGACTACATTGGAATTCAAGGATTATTATATAGTGAGGCCGAGCTTTCCCTGGTGGAATGACGGTAATCATACTAGAGGCAAAAGGGTCCCAGATGGATTTAGATACGCGAGTGATAATAATAAGGATTGGCTTGAGGGCAGTAGACTTAAGAAAGTACTCAAATTAAAATGAAACCCATATCGTACGCAAGACAAAAGATAGATAATAAAGACATCAAGGCAGTAGTGGATGTTCTGCGTTCCGACTATGTCACGCAGGGACCTAAGGCAGATGAGTTTGAAAAAAAGGTGGCTGATTATTGTGGCGCAAAATATGCAGTGGCTTTAAATTCAGGCACATCAGCGCTTCATGCAGCCTGTTTTGCAGCAGGCATTAAATCCGGGGACGAGGTCATAACTTCGCCGATTAGTTTTGCAGCATCTGCGAATTGTATATTATATTGCGGCGCAAGGCCAAGGTTTGTAGATATTCTGGAAGACACCGTAACTATAGACCCCTATTTGATTGAAAAGAAAATATCTTCTAAGACAAAGGCAATTATACCAGTTGATTTCGCAGGGCACCCGGCAGAGTTAAGCGAGATAAGAAAAATAGCCTCAAAATATAACCTTACTGTAATAGAAGATGCCGCGCACGCGCTTGGCGCTGAATATAAAGGGAAAAAGGTTGGTTCTTGCAAGTTTTCTGATATGACAGTCCTGAGTTTTCATGCTGTAAAGCATATCACTACCGGCGAAGGCGGTATGGTATTGACCAACAGAAAAGACCTTTATGATAAATTGAGCATGTTTAAAACTCATGGCATAACAAGGGATAGGAAATTATTATTAGATAAAAAAAATCCACCTTGGTTCTACGAAATGCAGTTTTTGGGATTTAATTACAGGATCACTGATATACAGTGTGCCTTGGGTTTAAGTCAAATGGATAAACTGGATAACTTTGTGAAGAAGAGAAGAAAGATCGTACAGTTTTATAAAGAGCAATTTAAAGATACGAGGGTAATCGGTTTTTTAAATGAAAAGAAATATGCTATGTCAAGCTGGCATATTTTTCCTATACGCGTAAAGAAGAAAAGGGATATGATGTTTGATAGATTAAAACAGAGAGGCATAGGGGTAAACGTACATTACATACCTATATATTTACACCCTTATTATAAGGACCTAGATTACAAGAAAGGTTTATGCCCAAAGGCAGAACAGTATTATAAAGAGACAATAACACTGCCTCTTCACCCTGTCATGTCTGACGCTGATGTAAAAAAGGTAGTCAGGGTCACAAAAGAGGTGCTGAGAAATTT
>JBHPHU010000046.1:0-4014 GCA_042571405.1 Candidatus Omnitrophota bacterium
GTTGTGCCTAATGGCATTTGTCTTCTATAGCGACTTCATGCGCTTTGGTATACTGGATAAGATCCTTAATATTTTTAGGAAATAATTTATTGTAGAGCATTTCAATGTTCTCGACTCGGCCATTCGGGCCTCGCTCGAACAATATTCTTCGAAGTCGAGAAGAATTAATTTATGACAAAACAGATCAAAGTTGGAAAAGTCAAAATTGGCAAAGGCGCTCCGGTTGTGATTCAGTCTATGGCTAAGACTGACACAAAGGATGTTCGTGCGACTGTTAAACAGATTAGGCAGCTGGAGAAAGCAGGTTGTGAGATAGTGCGTGTTGCTGTGAAGGATCTTCAGGCAGCAGACGCCATAAAGAAGATCAAGAAACGCATAAAGATTCCTCTGGTCGCGGATATACATTTTGATCATCGCCTGGCGCTTTTGGCGATTCAGAATGGCGCAGACAAGATACGGCTGAATCCAGGGAATGTATACAAGGAAGAGCAAATTATAGAGGTTGCAAGGACTGCAAAGAAGAATAAAGTACCGATTCGCATAGGGATTAACTCAGGTTCCCTGCCCCACTTCCGAAGTGGGGCAGGTGGAAGTGGAGCATCTACACCTGCCCCACTTCGGAAGTGGGGCAGGTTAAGCTGTGTGGATCGCATGGTAAAGTCAGCTTTGGATTACATAAAAATCTTGGAGAAAGTCGGGTTTTACGATATAATAGTGTCATTAAAGGCGTCAGATGTGGTGACGACGATTAAAGCGTATAGGGAGTTTTCGCGAAAGTCTGAATACCCGCTTCATCTTGGTATTACAGCAGCTGGTCCTGTTTCAACAGGACTGGTTAAGTCTTCTATGGGAATAGGCGTTTTGCTCTTAGAAGGCATTGGTGATACGATCAGAGTTTCGCTTACCGCAGACCCTTGCGAAGAAGTAATAGCAGCAAAGAATATTTTGCAAGCGCTTGGCCTGAGGAACTTTGGCCCAGAGATAATTTCCTGTCCGACATGCGGCAGGTGCCAGGTAGACTTACAGAGTTTAGTGGCGGACTTGGGCTCAAGGCTCAAGGCTCAAGGCTCAAGGGATTTGAAAATAGCTGTTATGGGTTGTGAAGTAAATGGTCCAGGGGAAGCAAAGGATGCGGATATTGGTATTGCCTGCGGCAAGAAATCAGGCGTAATCTTTAAAAAGGGCAAGGTTGTAAAGAGAGTAAGAGAAGAAGACGCTGTAAAAATGTTATTAAGAAACATTTAAACTTTTGTTCTCGACAAGCTCGAACAATATTCTTCGAGCGAGCGAATGAAATGAGCGAGTCGAGAAGTTTATTGCTATGAAGTGGACAAAGTACTTTATTCCTACATTAAAAGAAGTTCCTGCTGAAGCCGAGGCTGTAAGTCACAGGCTCATGATACGCGCGGGCTTGATTCGCAGACTTGCCTCAGGCGCGTATACCTATTTGCCGTTGGGGCTACGTATTCTAAAAAAGGTCGAGGCTATTATCCGCGAGGAAATGAATAAAAAGGGCGCGCTGGAGCTTTTTCTGCCGTCATTACAACCAGTGGAACTATGGCATCAGTCAGGTAGATATAAGGATCTAGGTGAAGATCTGATAAAGTTTAAGGACAGGCATAATCGTGTTATGGTTTTTGGGCCTACACACGAAGAGGTCATTACAGATCTCGTACGCTCTAATATAAAGTCCTATCGTCAACTTCCTATAACACTCTACCAGATCCAGACAAAATTCAGAGATGAGGTTAGGCCTAGATTTGGAGTGATGCGCAGTCGAGAGTTTATCATGAAAGATGCGTATAGCTTTGATAGAGATAACAAGGGCCTTGACCAGAGTTACCAGAAGATGTATGAGGCTTATGAGGAGATTTTTAAACGCTGCGGACTCAGGGCGCTAGCAGTTGAGGCAGATACTGGCGTAATGGGCGGGGATGTTTCGCATGAGTTCATGGTAGTTGCTGAGAGTGGCGAGGATTTTCTTGCGCATTGCCTAGCGTGCGGGTATGCGGCAAGTCTTGCGGTGGCAGTATGTAAAGCTCGAGGCTCGAGGCTCGAGGCTCGAGGTATAGAAAAACCACTTAAAGAGGTGGATACGCCTGGTGTAAGTACGATTGAGAAAGTTGGCGCCTTATTAAAAGTAAAGCCTGAGGAGATGATTAAGACGCTTATCTATATGGCTGATGAAGAGCCTGTTGCGGTTCTTGTAAGAGGCGACCATGAGGCTAATGAGGCAAAGATCAAGAAATTCCTTAAATGCGCAAAGCTTGAAATGGCATCAGAGGATATTATTAAAAAAACTACTGGCGGGCCAATGGGTTTTTCAGGGCCAGTAGGACTTAATATAAGGATTGCAGCTGACCACTCTATTAAAGGTATGGTAGGCTTTGTAGCAGGCGCGAATAAAAAAGACAAGCACCTTATGGGCGTAAATCTTGACCGAGATTTTAAGGTAAAAGACTGGGCAGATCTGCGTATGATTACAGAAAAAGACCTTTGCCCAAAATGCAATAAAAACATAAGCATGGAGCATGCCATAGAAATGGGTCATGTATTCAAGCTCGGTCTAAAATACTCTAAGGCAATGAAGGCAGAGTTCCTGGATGAAGACGGAAAGCTCAAGCCAGTAGTCATGGGATGTTATGGTATAGGTGTAAACCGCATAATAGCAGCTGCAATAGAGTTAAATAACGATAAAAAAGGTATAATATGGCCAAAATCCATCGCGCCATTCCAGGTGATAGTAATACCGTTAAACTATGACAAGGAAAACGTCCACAAAGTCGCAGACCAGGTTTATAGCGACTTGCAAAGCAAAGGCATAGAAGTCCTTTTAGACGACAGAAACGAATCCGCAGGAATCAAATTCAACGACGCTGAGCTCATTGGCATACCTTTTCAGGTAGTAATAGGCGAGAGAGCCCTTAAAAAGGGAGTTATTGAGTTAAAAAACAGGGCTACCGGAGAAATCACAGAGCTTGATCAAAAAGATCTACTTCCCAAATTCCACCCAGAAAAATAATTGACAGGAAAGCGTTTTTATCATATAGTCTCAATTTTATTTTATATGTCTGAAACTTCTGCTCCCATTGCTCAGGAGTAAAACCTACAAACTCTCCCTCCTGATCATATAAGTCCTCTAAAGGAACTTTTGCCAGACTATCAAAATCATTATTAACTAATATGCCATAACCTTCTTCTACTTGATCAGAAAAATTAATGGCTTTTAGTTTCTCCGCGAGTGTTTCTGCGGGCATAAAATCTGGTTTTGCTATTTGCGGTAATTCAACTGCTGTATTTTCAGGAAATCTCATATCCGATAATGCTGCATTGATAGCCTTTTTCCAGTTGCTGGACACTGTTTCTCTTGCTTTTATTAGGTCTTCTGGACTTTTTACTTCAACGAATACTTCGTCTCGACTTGTTCCCACAGTATCTGTTTCAAGATGAGCGCCTACTGTAATGCTGTTACTGGAAACTGGCTTGTCAAGAGCAGAAGATTCGTATTTTAATCTTTGAGTGCCTGTCACTGTGCCTTTTTCATACTTTTGATCTGGTTTTGGTGATTCTTGAATAAAAGGTGGGGATTGAGTATCATCTAAGCTCTCTCTATTGTGCTTTACCAGAGAAGCATTGCCCCAACCACACACTTCTGCAAGGGTAAGATCTGTATTGCGAAATTTCATTGTAGCCCTAAAATCCTTGTAGTCTATTAATTGCTTTTGCCCGTCACCATCTACAAATCTATTTCCTAAATTCTCTTTTTTTGATCTCTTCTCCACCATAAAAACTGTACTATGCGCTTTTCTTTCTTTTTTTTCAACCGCTTGATCCCTAGTCAAAATATGCATTCCTGTCCAGAGCTTGTTCATAAAAGGATAAGCCTGGTTATCTACATTTATATGATTGACATCTTTGACGCCAAAACTATCAAGCCATTCGCTAGCAACCACTTTTTTAGTGAAATCGCCTGTAGCCTCATCATAACAAAGCAGTTCAATATCTTTTAACATA
>JBHPHU010000047.1:0-3979 GCA_042571405.1 Candidatus Omnitrophota bacterium
TACTTAAAAGACATATTAATCGCAGCCTTAAAAGACGATTCTACGATAGCGGGTGTAGTAGCGGTCCTAAACTACATAACAGACAAAGACTTTAACGGTTCAGACTTCGGCTTAACAGCCAAATTCTCTAATGCCGATGCAATAAACTTACTCCAGTCCCTGGCAACAGAGCTTGTATACAGCTCCACTACATATACCGACTCCGAGAAGGACAGCTTCAAGAGTGCCTTAGAAAAAGTAACCCAGAACCTTACCCTTACAACTAAGACCATGCAGGCAGCTGAATACACCTCAATAGCCTTAAATAACAACGCCAACGCAAAACTCGATAACCTAAACGCAAATACTCTTGTAACTAAATCCGACCTTGAAAACGCCCTTACTGAATATAAGAGCATCATCTCCTTATATAAACAGGCCAGTACCCTCGTTATAACAGACACAAATAAGACAAAGATCCAGCACAACCTCTCCAAGGCAAACTATGGTTTTATAAAGACAGCCCTGCTCCTTTACCTCTTCGCCAAAAAAGAAAATGATAATGACGCGGCAGATTCCTACTTTGCCGAGGCGCAAGACGCATTAAAGAGTGTTCTCGGTACCAGCTATAGAGTTACAGAGACTATAGATGTAAATAGCCCCAATCTCTTTACAGATAACCTCCAGTACGGCGATCTTATAAAGCTAAAAGACGGAAGCATGATGATCTATACATATGCGGTAGACCTACCTCTAATAGATATAGACGGCTTTGTATATAGTGGCGGCAGCAAGCTCACCCTGAAACTTACAGACTTAACAGGCGGGGAAACACTTGACTCAAGCAGGGTCATAACCGCTATCTACGTAAACCCCGCGACTAACGAGGCAGAAGAGACAGCCCTTATAAAGCTCGGAGAGCCTCACCAGGTATTCTTCAGGACCTGGAACAAGTATGGAAATACCAACAAAGGCTACTGCAGCGCTTCCATGCTATTCCTGAACTTCGTAAAACAAGACCCATCAAGCACTGTCCCTGATATGGATAGGGTAGTAGAGCTTTTTGGAAAGATCTCTACGCTACACGCCAACTCAGAAAACGGCACAGGACTACCGACTATTACTATCAAAAAAGGCCTTGTAACCAGATACCTTGAGAAAATAGCCCAGAAGGTAAAAAGCCTTAACCCGTTCGCTACAGACAATACCAAGATGGTCAACTGGAATGCCATACCTGAAGAAGGCGTTATAACCATTACCTGGGATCTATTTAAAGATAGCCTTAAAGAGGGTTATCTAAAGATCTTTGATAAGAATACTCCTACAGAGTTAAATCTAATTACTTGCGAATATAGTAGTGTCGAGATGAAACAATACGTCTCCCACATGAAGGTAGGATCCTTCTCCAATCTGATGGATCGAGCACTTCTTTTAATGGATACAAAGGATCTTTCGAACATGGTAGACCAGGCAGGCATAAACAAGACATACTCCGAGATAGGCCTTAACTGGATAGACCAGTTTATAGATGAGGCTTTTAGTGAAATAATTAGCTATGCTGACTGGGCTAAATTCGAAGAAGACGGACCAGAGACCTTTAAAGAAAACCTCAAGCAAGCAATAAGGGATGAAGTGGGTGCCACAAACATGGCTCTATTTGGCCTTGTGTGCGCTTTTATGGATGATCCGGCAATGAGGTCTTTCACAAATAAGATCAAAGCTAAATTAATCACCGCAAAAGACAATCTAATAAATAAGGCGATCTCCTCCGGCGCCCAGATAGGAGAAAACGTTACAGAGGGCTTCAGTGAAAGAAGCTTACAGTTTATAGGTGAGAGCGTTGGAAGGAGTTATGTAGTAACAAATGGCACTGAGCAGTATAAGGTAGACATAAGCTTTGATTCAGCCTTTATGCTGGACGTATTTGCGGATGTTGTGGCAGTCCTAGGATGGCTTAATGACGAAGGAATAGATAAGACACTGCTTGATAATTACATGAGCGCAGTTGAAGAATACTACATGAATGATCATACCTTAGGCGGTGCTGAAAGAATAGGAGACGCATGGAACGCGCTTAAGACCGGAAGCGACAAAGGAAGCCTCAAAGCAAACGCAAAGCTTGCTCTTGAAGGATATATAAGAGGTTCGGGAGAAGCAAGGTTCTTCGCAAGCATGACTCCTGTTACCCTTATACTCGGACCACTGCAGTTTAACCTCAATTCAATGGAGGTATGGGTAGCGCGCGGCGCAGACTTTGAGATCTCCGGAAAACTCCGCTTTGACGCAGAAGGCGAGTTTATTCCCACTAAAGGAGGTCTCCCGATATCAGAGTTTACAGCTTTTGACATGGATGAAAACGCAAATGTAAACGTAGACGCCTCCTTAGCAATAAAAGGTTATAAGACCGATACCTGGGAAGGTATCGTAGGGCTAGTAAAAGGACCTGTAGTATTCTATCTCGGAGGCGGCAAAAAAGATATACTCGAAGCTTTGAACCTAAAAGCCAACTCCAAGCTAACCGTAAAAGACGACGGCAACGCCTACTTAAGCGTTCAAGGTTCATATACCCTTCCATCAGGCTACAAGATCACAAGGACTAAGAACTTGGATAGGGAACAGGCAAAGAATATTATTAGCTCACTCATCATTGATGTAAGAACTGTTTTAGGAGGAGACATCAATGGAAACTCCGAGATATTCATGGATAAGGCCTGGCAGGCAATGCTTGCTGGAAAAGAAATAACCCCGGGATTAGTAAAGACCTGGATGGTAGCCGCAGGATTCATAAAAGAGAGCGAGACTAAAGAAGAGAAATGGCAACAGATTTGCGACCTTACTGAAAACTTCAAACAGCAGTTTATAGAATCATCCAGGCTCTCTACAGACTATACATCCCAGAGAAGCGAAATCTACGGCGTAAGCGGACTGGGATTAAAGTTAGACTTACTTGATACTTACTGGGCAAAAGTAAATCTTAAGCCTACTCTATTTATATCCGGAGAAGAGTCTTCTCTCCTGGAGCTAGATCTAACCGGCTCATACGGAATAGGCCTTAACTTACCTATAAACATGGCCGGAACCATTGCCCTGAATTACAAGAAAGGAGACAAGCCCTCCTACGCAATGGGTCTTTCGCTTATTAATCTTTACAGGTCAGACGCATTAGGCGTGTTTAACAAGGTAGGCGCTACATTCGCTAAGACCCTTAGAATGAACACCTTTGCCAGATACTTTGAAAACATAGAATCCTTTGGTAACCTCATCTCATTCGCAAATAACGGCTTCTCCCTAGGCATGGCTGCGACTACACTTGATCTACCCACTATGCTCGGCGCGGGGTTCGGGTATGATCTTAGTAACTTAAGCTGGTTCAGTAATCTGGATGCGGGACTTGGCTTTAGCGCAAGCTGGCTAGGTTATCTTGGTGAAGAAGAGACCTTGCAGACAAATTACGGTGCCAATGTAAGATATAAGGATACGCTCTTCACCTTCAAATACGACACCGAAGAAAAAACCATCTCTAACTTAACCATAACAACAAAAGGCATGACAGAATCCCAAACCAAATTCACCCTTGAAATAGATACGCAGTCAAAAGCAGGAAAAGCCGGCATAGAACTAACTAACTTCAAAAAAGCATATAACGCCTTCAAGAAATACTTCCCGATTAAATTAAAATTAGGCGGACCTGAGCCTGAGAAAAAATCCACTACTCCTCAGATATCAGATTCTACCCAACTCGCCCCACCCCCGGTATGGGGCGGCACAAGATCCCTGGGAGCAGTACTAGCTGACCTCGAAAAAGCCGGAACGCTCGGCATAACAGATGCCCTAAAGAATGACAAAAACTTAATAGGTGAATTCTACAAAGGCCTAAACTCAATAAAAACAAACGACGCAAACGGAAAATCTTACTTAAAAGACATATTAATCGAAGCCTTAAAAGACGATTCTACGATAGCGGGTGTTGTAGCAATACTTAACTATATAACTGACAAAG
>JBHPHU010000048.1:0-3925 GCA_042571405.1 Candidatus Omnitrophota bacterium
CTATGTATAACTCTCTTGATATTAATTCAAATATAGACCTAGACTATTCAGGTACATCTGCAGCCCTGGATGTAAGGCAATCATCTACAGGAGCTGCTGCGCAGTTTACAGGAGCCAAGGTTATAGTTGGAGAGGATACCTCGAACGCATACGCGCTCTCAACAGGTGAACTTTATGTGCAGGGCGACCTGGAAGTCGACGGCGTGATTTATGGAACGATCTCTGACGGAGGCACTTCTACGTTGGGGGCTACGACTATTTCTAGTCTCACTGTAACCGGCACATCAGATTTACAGGGAGATGTTTCTGATTCTGTGGGTGATTTTACAATAGCGGATAATGCAGTAGTAACAGGCACATCAGACTTGCAGGGCAATGTTTCTGATTCCGCGGGTATATTTACAATAGCAGATAATGCTGACATAACGCCTGCAGCCCTAACATCAGGCGGTACAGACGACTATGCTATTAGCATTGCGCAGACTCTGAACGACACAGGCGCTGCCGGCGGATCAGACGTCTATCGCGGTATAAAACTAAACGTTACCGAAACAGATACTACTGGCTGGGATAATGTATATCTAATGGACTTACAAGTTGATGGCACCAGCCAGCTCAATGTAGACAATTCAGGTAACGCAACATTCACTGGCACAGTAGGCGCGGCAACGCCTACTACAGGTGCGCATGTTACGACAAAGGCTTACGTGGATGCTATGACGCCTGCCACAGCAGGCGGTTGGACAGATAGCGGAGACACAGTACACCTGTCTACCGCAGGCGATAGTGTGAGCGTTGGAACAGATGACGCAGGCGCATATAAATTTAATGTAGACGGTGCGTTTAATGCTACTTCGGTTTACATAGATGGTTCTCAATTGGCTTCAACTGATCTTACTGATACTGCATCACTCGCAATGCTGGCCCAAGACGAAACCATTACAGGCAACTGGGTCAACACAGATAATCCGTGGGCAGATAATGAAGTAGCCGACACCTTGACTATCGACGGCGGCGCCAGAACAGGCGGCACAATAGACAACACTGTGATAGGAGGCACCACTCCAGTTGCTGGAACTTTTACGAATCTTACGTTTGAGAATACTGGTTCAGCCGCTATTATGACATTTGATGATGGTACTGCGACAGATGCCCTTACTTATGATTCAACAGCTGACCAGGAACTGTACTTTTCAGGAGCAATGTCAGCCGTAGATTTTCATATTCGCGGATCATCGCCTGCGGTATTGAGCTTTGGTTCAAATGACAGCGGTACCAGTCTTATTTATGATCCTGCTACAGACGAAATCCGATTTTCGCGCGGCACATTTATACAATCCTCACGCAATCTCATAAAGAACGCTTCATTCGAGGCCTTCTCGGCTCTTGAGGATTTTCACGCATATGATGCTGACTATACAACAGGTACTGCAACTACATTCGATGGTTTATGGGATAAGACTGATGGTTATCAAGGTGGATGGAGTGAATTTGCGCCTGATGACTGGATGTATGTTTCAGGACATATATATCAGCATTCACCCGTGTTTTTCAAAGCTGAATTTACAGAAGAGAGTATTACCGATGCTACTTGGAAAGAGGACGTTACAGAAGGAGTTAGCGCAGTCCGCATCGAAGTCGATGACAGTGAAAACGCGGGAAAGATACAGCAGGTAGTAAAAAGAAAGAGGCTTAAACCCTCTACAGTATACAGCGTAGGCGTAAAGATGCGCGTCGATACTACTGTTGACGGCGGCAGTTCTGCTAATATCGATATCTTAGGTGAGGACGGCGGAAATCCAAGCGCAGAGGACAACACCAGTACGGTACTTTCTGGAAATATTACGGCAACTGCAAAAATAATACCTGTTTCTGACGCAACGGATTTCCCTCCTTTTGGCACTATACTTGTAGATGACGGAGTTAATACAGAGAGAATCAGGTATGAAGGCATAGAAGACAATGAATTTCTGAAATGTACACGCGCAAACACTGCATATGCCTTTAGTTCCGGTGATGACGTAACAGTTGCTCCTTTTGTTCCGCTTACAACTTCTACTAATGACACGTATAAAAGATTCGAAGGCCAGTTTGCCACAGACCCTAAGGCAAGCGAAATTACAATAGTACTTTCAGCAGAGACAGGCGTGGCCTTTTTTGATACAGTGCAGATTGTGGCCGGTGGCACGGTACCGGAATATGCTCCTGCGCCTGTTGTGGATGCAGGAGACCAGACATTATACGGTAGCTTACGAATTGGACGCTCCTCTGATGAAAAGGGAGGCATACTTTCTGTTGATAAATTTGTTCGTACCCGAGGCCTTGAGCTTTTTACTGATGATCCTGGCCTTACAGGTACATCAGGAGGAGGCGCAACCACAATGGGCGGCGGCGGAATATTTCCTCCTGGACCTGGCTGGAACGAAGTTGATTTTATACAGCCAACAGTGTTTTTATATGTATCAGGATCTTACAGCACATCTGCATCATCTTGGCGTGATTATAAGATAATGATTGATGATGACGATGGTGAAGGCGCCGGCACTACCGGCACTACGTACACCTGGTATTATATGGACGATAGTACTGGATGGATTCATACGCAAGGAGGAACCGGCATTGCTATACCAACGACCCCTACGTATTTATCTAATAGTGAAGCATTATCGTCAGGCGTCATGATTGAATTCAGCGCTGGATCAGGTACGCGCGGAGATACATGGTGGTTTAATGCTTCCAATGAGACCTATTATCAAGACGATTTTTCATATCAGGAAACAGCAGCTTATACTCCAGGAAAGGTCAGGATATATGTTGATCCAGATCCTTCATCTCCATATTTTAATCAGATGGTGTTTGAGGATGGTGCGACAAAGGTTTCTCTCTCGGATATGGCAGGCACGGTAGATACAGAGAGTTACATCAGTTATCCGCAGTCTTTTGGCTCAAACACAGGTATGATGGGAATCTATGTTTCAGGAAATTATACAGGCATGTCTGATTCTTATTATGAGGTGCAGATTGACGCGAACGGGACAGGCACTGCTACTTCTCCTTCAAACGATACTTTTAAGTACAGGATAAATAGTGGCGTGTGGCAATCCTCGCAGGAAATAACAGGAAGCAATCAAATTGTCGGGAATGGTGTTTATGTATCTTTTTCAGACCCTAATTATAACGGATATTATTTAAGCGGCGTGCCTAATGATGCCTGGACCTTTACTGCTTACGCAGGCAACACAGCGACCGAGACCAAGGTTTCCTCGCTGGACGGCAAGACAGGAGCTATTACTTTTCAGGGGGATGGCAATATAAATATTGGTTCATCGGGAGATCAAATTATTACTCTTTCTCTTACTGGTTCAAATGATACTGATACGGCAAACGAGCTTAATACTTCTATGGATTGGATCGACGCTAGCAACACTGTTTCTGTTACGGACGCAGGAGGCGCAAAGAGCGTTGTTATTACCGGTTTTCTGGAGAGTGAATCAGATCCTAAGGTAGGAGTGATCTCTGATAATTATGTGCCGAAGTGGGGTGGTACTGCGTTGTCCACAGGAACAATTTATGACGATGGTCATATTGGTATAGGTACTACAGGGCCGACAGCTCTACTGCATCTTACATCTGGAACAGCGGCTTTGGCTCCTCTTAAGCTTACCTCAGGGGTAAATCTTTCCAGCGCCGAGGCGGGCGCAATGGAGTTTGACGGTGCAAATCTATACTTTACTCCTGCGGCAGCACGAAAGACTATTGCATTTACAGACAGTAATATCACAGGGACTTCAGCTAACGTGACAGGGATAGTTGCGAATGCCAATGGCGGCACAGGCCAGAACTCAGCAGCCTGGACAGGTTATGCAAAGGTGTCCTCAGGTGCATGGTCGGCCGGCTCAATAGTTGACGGGGATTTACCCGGAAC
>JBHPHU010000049.1:0-3450 GCA_042571405.1 Candidatus Omnitrophota bacterium
TAATGGATGGGAATGGCCGCTGGGCCAAGAAAAGGGGCTTTCCTAAGATAATAGGCCACAAACAGGGCGTAGAGTCTGTAAAAAACATAACCAAGGCCTGTGTAAAGTTCGGAATCAAATACCTCACGCTCTACGCGTTTTCTGCTGAAAACTGGCAGCGGCCAAAAGATGAAGTCATGAAGCTCTTTGGTCTATTGGAGAATTTTTTAAAGACACAGACGGCACTTTTTCATGACAACAATGTGAAGCTACGCATAATAGGAGATCGCTCCAGGATCGATCCGGCGATAAGGAAAATAATAGAGACCGCTGAAAAAGATACAGCTGGTTATACAGACCTTGTCTTAAATATTGCGCTTAGCTATGGCTCAAGACAGGAGATCCTAAGCGCTGTAAGGGCCATATCAAGAGATGTAAAGGGGGGCAAGCTGGATATATCCAGAATGGATGAAGCCCTTTTTTCCACCTATCTTTATACTAAAGACTGTCCTGATCCAGAGCTTTTGATACGAACAAGCGGTGAGATGCGCTTGTCAAATTTTTTACTCTGGCAAATTTCTTATAGCGAGATATATGTTACTGAAAAACTCTGGCCTGATTTTGGTGAAAAAGACCTGGAGAAAGCGATAGAAGAATATAGCAAGAGAGAGAGAAGATTTGGTAAATAATGCTTAAAAAACGTACAATCACTTCAATATTTCCGATCTCCATAGCCATCATCACCATATTTTTCTTACCAGTACTGGCTTTTAGTATAGTTGCGTCAATATTCATAGGACTTGGCCTTTACGAATTTTTCAGACTAAATCCCAGAAATATCTTTCCTAAAAGTTTCATGTGTCTTGGTATGTTCTCAGGAATCGCGCTTCCTTATATCACGCACTTTTTTAGACCCACAGGAGGGCTGTGGGAGACATTATTTTTTATAGTCGTACTCGTCCTCCTTTTTATTATACAGTTTACAAGAAAAGAAAATCAGAACGCGGTGACATTGATCGCGTTGACGCTATTCGGCATATTTTATGTCGGGTGGTTTTTTACATTTCTTGTAAAGATACGATTCTTAGAAGACGGTTACAAGCTAGTAGCGTATTTATTGCTCGTAACAAAGGCAGGAGACATTGGATCATATCTAGTAGGTTCAAAATTCGGAAAACACGCCCTTATCCCGAGAATAAGCCCTAATAAGTCAGTAGAGGGCGCAGTGGGCGGATTTTTATTCAGCATATTGTTTGCCATAATCAGCAGGCCTTATCTGGCTAGCTGGATGTCATTCGGAGCTACCTTAGCAAGCGGCGTATTAATAGGTATATTTGCGCAGCTCGGAGACTTGGCCGAGAGCCTAATGAAAAGAGACTATCAGGTAAAAGACTCAAGCCCTTTTTTTCCAGGCTTAGGGGGCATGCTAGACGTAATCGACAGCATCCTTTTTACCGCGCCAATATTTTATATTTATTTAAATATTATTATGTAATGTTCTCGACTCGCTTCGTTCGCTCGAACAATATTGGACCCCGAGCAGCGTCGAGGGGCTTCGAGCGAAGTCGAGAGGAATATTGAAAAACTTATGCAGAAGATAGCTATTTTAGGTTCAACAGGGTCAATAGGCACCAATGCGCTGGATGTAATTTCCAGATTTCCGGATAGGTTTAGCGTGGCCTGTCTTTCGACGAATTCTAATGTGGATTTGCTGGCTAGGCAGGCAAAGAAATTTAAGCCAAAGGCTACATGCGTAGTTGATGCGAAGAAATCTAAAGGTTGGAAATATAAAGGCATTGAAGGGCTATGCAGAATGCTGGAGGATGTCAAGGTAGATATAGTCGTCGTTGCCATAGTTGGCTCGTCCGCGCTTTTGCCAATATTAACAGCGCTGGATAAAGCAAAAAGGATAGCGCTTGCGAACAAAGAGGCGCTTGTCATGGCAGGCAGCATCATTATGAAGAGAGCGAAAAATAAAAATGTAAAGATAGTACCTGTTGATAGCGAACACAGCGCGATCTTTCAATGTATCTCTTCTAATGATGCGCGCCACATAAAGAATATATGCCTTACAGGCTCAGGAGGCCCTTTACTTAATACTTCAAAGAAAAAATTTAAAGGTATCACACCTAAGCAGGCAGTAAATCATCCTAAATGGAAGATGGGAAAAAAGATATCCGTGGATTCAGCGACCATGATGAATAAAGGGCTTGAGGTAATCGAGGCGCACCATCTTTTTGGCCTGGATGTCGATAGGATCAAGGTCCTTATTCACCCTGAGACAATTGTGCATTCAATGGTGGAGTTTATTGACGGATCTATATTAGCGCAGATGGGGGCCTGTGATATGCGGATCCCGATCCAATATGCTCTTACATATCCTTCCAGATCAGCTTCGCATGTAAAAGAGATCTCATTTTCTAAGATGGGCGCGATGCATTTTCAACAGCCTGATTTCAAGAGATTTCCGTGTCTTGAGATCGCGTATAGATCTGGAACACGCGGCAAGACATACCCGTGTGTCTTAAATGCCTCGAATGAGGTAGCAGTAGGGGAATTTCTTAAAGGTGAGATCGCGTTTACTGATATACCCAGGCTGATCGAAAAGGTCCTGGAGTCACATAAGGCCATAAAAGATCCCAGGCTAAAAGATATTTTAGAAACGGATGCATGGGCTCGCGCCAAAACAAAGGAGGTCCAGCGATTAGTTTTATAATTCTTCTCGGTATTTTAGTTGTCGTGCACGAATTTGGACATTTTATTGTTGCCAAAAAGACTGGTGTGCGCGTGGAAAAATTTTCTATTGGGTTTGGACCAAAGATATTCGGATTTACGAAAGGTGAGACTGAGTACCAAGTTTCTTTAATACCTCTGGGCGGCTATGTAAAGCTTGCGGGAGAAACAGAGACTGAGGGAATAAAAGGCGAGAAATGGGAATATTTATCTCGCTCAGTCGGAGAGCGCGCGAGAATAATCTTCGCGGGACCTTTATTAAATTATTTGCTGGCATTTTTTATTTTTTCATTTGTTTTTATCGCTGGTTCACCCACATTGACTGCTACCATAGGAGGCGTGGTGCCTGATTATCCTGCTGAAGCAGCAGGCATAAAAGAAGGTGACAAGATTTTAGAGATAAATGGCAAGAGCATTAGTTACTGGGACGATGTAACGCATGCTGTCCATACGAACAGCGAACCTCAGATCGAACTTGTTATTGAAAGAGATGGCAAGCTGATAGATCTAATAGTTGAGCCAAAGACCGAAGAACTCAAGACCGTATTTGGTTCAAAGAAAAGAGTAGGCCTTATAGGCATTCGCCCGGCAGATGAGATAATCTATGTAAAATACGGAGTTGTAAAATCGTTTTATATGGGCGCTAAAAAATTATCCACGCTTACCTATATTACATATAGGGCGTTGTGGGCTATTTGTACAGGAGCAGTTGCTTTTAAGGACTCGGTGACAGGTCCT
>JBHPHU010000050.1:0-3382 GCA_042571405.1 Candidatus Omnitrophota bacterium
CTCGAGTGGTTGCTTTCGTAAGGTGCGAGTCCATGGCAACTGTGCCGCTTAAGAGCGCTGCGGGGATCTGCGCAACCGGCCCTATATCAGCCATTGCCATATATGAAAGCGCTGCGCCACCCAAAGGTCTTATAAAAGTATGCACTGAATCCCATGCTGAATCCACAAGAGGGATTTTATCGGCAAAAAACTCTACAGCATACATCAGTATCGCAACTGCGATGACAAAAGGATTAGAGATCGCGTCAAGATTACCAGGAAGGCTTAAAATACCAAGTTTATCCATAATCCCAAGCCCGGCAACAGTAAGATAAAGATTCACACCTGAAGCCCACGACCCACCCAGCATAACTCCTAAATTAGCCAACACATCCATAGCATCCTCCTCTTGCTCTTATAGAAGAGTATAGTATACAAAATCTCCCTGTCAAGTATGATAGGGGTCAGACCCGAAAATTGGAAATTTGGATTAATGGATATCTCTGAACATCTTTAGAGGATTATGTTGAGAAGCATACCTACAAGCAGGGCTGTAAATAGCATGATTGTGGCAGATTTTAGCATGTCTTTTATGCCAAGCTCTTTGACCAGCATGACAAAAGTGGCGATACAAGGAAAGTAGATCGCAAGGACGGTTGAGCCGATTACAAGCTGTTTAGTGGTAAGATTAAGCGGGCCGAGCATGCCGATCGCAACGTCTTTTCTCAGGAATCCTATTATCAATACTGATATTGCCTGTTTTGGAAGCCCCCATAAGCCTGTAAGGATTGGCGCGAATAGTCCAGAGAAAAAATCTATTATATGAAGAGTATATAGAATATTGACGAACAAAATCCCTAAAAGCACGTATGGTACTGCCTCTTTTAAGAATCCAGATACCCTCATCCAGAGTTTCTTAATTACAGCTACTACCTGGGGTATCCTATATGGTGGGATTTCAACCAGTATCTCAGGGCTCGCGCCCTTTAACACCTTATTCATGATAAGACCTTTTATGATCAGAAGCGCAAAAAGTGTGCCAAATACAATTCCTAGATACTGGCCGCCTCTTTCTCCTACCAGGCCTATGATCATTGCTATCTGCGCCATGCATGGGACAGAAACCGCCATGAGTGTCGCTGCAATGAATTTCTCGCGTCTTCCTTCTAAAAGCCTGAGCGCCAATGCACCAGGTACATTACATCCCAGACCCAACATCATTGGCACTATTGCAAATCCATGAAGACCAATGCGGTGCATGAGATTATCAACCATAACTGCAAGACGAGGCAAATAACCAAAGTCCTCGAGAATCCCCAAGATCAGATAAAAACTAATTATATACGGCAACACCATTGCGATCGGAACAAAAAGACCTGTGGTCAACACACCAAATGACATCTTAAAGTTAATTGACCCGTCAATAAGATTCCCGACTAACACATTATGTAAAAATGTGTCCTGGCCCAGCAGACCGCCAAACTTAAGCATCAGCGGAGCCCAGAACTTTTCAAATAAAGGTTCACATACAAAAGTTATAAGCCCCTCGCCAATAAAACGTATGGACCAGAACGCTCCATAAATAATAGCCATAGCTATTGGAATGCCTGATAGCGGTTTTATGCTAAGCTCTTCCAATCTCTGAAGGATTGTATGATGATGATGTGTTATTTTCTGAACATCCTCGATGATCTCTCCTATCCTTTCCCATTTTTCAGAATCAGACAATGGCTTTAAGTGTAAAGGATACGCGTCTTTTAAACGCAGGACCAGTTCTTTTATGCCTTCACCTGTCAAGCCGCATGTCGGAATAACAGGAACGCCCAAATGCTCCTCTAATCTTTTAACATCAATATCAATACCCTGGTGCTTTGTCTCATCCCACATATTTAGCGCAATAACAGTGGGGATGTTTTTTTCTAATATCTGGAGTGTTAGATATAAATTCCTCTCAAGATTTGTTGCGTTTACTACATTTATTACTATGTCGCCTTGCTTCAGCATCTGACAAGCTACATCCTCTGCCTTGCAGGTAGGCTCTAATGTATAGGTGCCGGGCACATCTATTACAGAAGGACGCTGGTTTCCTATCTTCATCTGGCCTTGTGTAAATTCTACAGTAGTGCCTGGATAATTAGATACAGCAATCCTGGCTCCAGTAAGTCTGGAGAACATAGCGCTCTTACCTACATTAGGGTTACCCATTAATAAGATTTTATTCATAACCTCTCAGCTTCTATAAAAATCTTCTTAGCCATGCCCCATCCAATGGCAATACGTAGTTGATCTACTTCAACAGTCTGGGGTCCCCGCCAGAAGTGTGAACTGACCTTTTTTATTTTTTTGCCGGGCCTTAGGCCCATGTTCTGTATCCTTTGAGAAAAATCAGAACCCCCGCGTAGCTCTTTTATGATACCACTGTCTCCGTTCTTTACCTGCGTCAAATCTATGACCATTCTTATGTTGCCTCCTTATACAACCTGCCCTGTAATATATTTTTTTGCTCTATGCCTCTGAGGACTTTTGATTTCTCCGATATCCACAGAGGCGCGACTAATAAATCTCTTGGACAATCCGCGCTTATCCTCTGTATAACCGTACCTGGCCAAAGATACTCTAGAAATTTTACTGCCAGATCAACATATTCCTCTAGCTCTAATACTTTAACGCTGCCTGTTTTATAAAACTTTTCTAACTTGGTGCCTTTGATTATGTGCAACGGATGAATCTTTATCCCATCTAATTTAAGACTTGCGATTGAGCGCGCAGTCTCCATTATCATTCCTTCATCTTCAAGCGGCAGCCCTATTATAGCATGAGCACATATCTTTATGTCTTTTTTCTTTCTTGTCAGATCTACTGCTTTAAGAAAATCTTCATATAGATGACCGCGATTGATAAGCTCCAGGGTCTTTTTGTGAATACTCTGAAGGCCATACTCTATCCATACCTCATAATCCTTTGTGTACGAAGCTATAAGATCTATTACATCTTTATTAACACAGTCAGGCCTTGTGGCAATGGATATTCCGATGACATCTTCAAATTTTTTCGTGATGTCATAAATCCGCTTTAATTTATCTAACGGCGCATAAGTATTTGTATATGCCTGAAAATATACTATGAACTTTTTTGCATCAGCCCGCTTTATGCCTTGGGTAATTTGTTCTTCGATTGATGCAAAACTTTTTCTTGTATTAGGGCTAAAGCCTTCGTTATTACAATAGATGCAGCCATTGTCCGAGATTTTTCCGTCTCTATTCGGGCAGGAAAATCCGGCATCCACAGTAATCTTCCGCACTCTATGCTTAAATCCCTTGTTTTTAAAATAGGTTGAAAATTTATAATATGTTTCAGACATTGCCTAAATGTATATGATGAAGTCCCGCGGATTTTCCTATTT
>JBHPHU010000051.1:0-3273 GCA_042571405.1 Candidatus Omnitrophota bacterium
GCGTATAGATAGAAAAGAGGCATTCGCTATTTGCTATATAGACCTTGATCAATTTAAGGCGTTCAATGATAAATATGGCTTCAGAAGAGGCGATGACGTGATAAAAAATACTGGGAAGATATTGATAAACTCCGTGCAAGAAAAAGGCACGCCTCAAGATTTCATAGGCCATATAGGCGGTGATGATTTTGTAATAGTAACGATGCCCGAAAAAATAGACGCGTTGTGTAAGAATATTATAGGTAAATTCGATCTCATGATTCCTAAATTATATAATAAAGAAGATAATGAAAAGGGTTATGTGGTGGCAAAAGACAGGCTTGGAAAAGTAAAAAAGATATCTCTTATATCTATCTCGATCGGTGTAGTAAACAATAAAAAGAAGAAGATAAAACATGTCGCGGAAGTAGGGGAAATAGGCGCAGAACTAAAAGAATACGCTAAAAGCATCGAAGGAAGCACTTACGTCACAGAACGCAGGAAAAAAATTTAGGCCTTGCAAAAATTAATCGAGAGACTCCAAGCCTTCCATGGCTTCGCTATTATTAGGATCTAGCTGTAAGGCTTTCTCAAAAACCTCACGAGCCTCTTTAATCATACCCTTATTTCTATATGCCTTTCCAATATTCTCATAACAGGCAGATGTATAAGGGGCTATCTCTATCGCTTTTTTATAACATTCTATTGCCTCATCATATCTCGCGGTTTCTAAATATATGTTCCCTAAATTATTATAAGCCAAATGATAATTAGGGTTAATCCCAAGGGCCTTTTTATACTTCTCTTCGGCCTTTTCAAAATCTCCCTTCATCTTATAAATTATACCGATATTATTATACGCAATATAATCCCCTGGATTAACCTCGATGGCCTTCTTAAATTCTTCTAATGCCTTATCATGCATCTGGTTGTTAGCATATGTCGTACCCTGCTCAAGATGATCAGCAGAAGTTCCTAAGTCAGGGTCCGCCAATACTATGCCCAGACCAATCCTGGCTTTTGTATTATCAGGAGAATATTTAAGTATCTCATTATAGAACTTAGAAGGATTGCCCCACACATCAGCGCGTTTAATGCTCAAAAAAGCATATGATATAGTTGTGGATACTACTATGCAAACAACGACTAAAGACCACGTTTTTGATCTTCTGCGTAAATCAGAAAGGTACATGGCCAGCAATGCAAAAAAACCTATGGATGAAAGATAAAGCCATCCGTCTCCCATAAAATAAGCCAATGGATAGATATTAGAATAAGGGATAAGAGTTATAAAAAACCAGCCTATGGCAAAAAACTTTAATCTTGATGTACGATAAAGAAAATAAGAAAAGACGCCGATGACAAACAAACCCACCACGGAAAGAAAAATCTCATCCTGAAAAAAAGAAACAGCCGGCCTTATAATCCATTCCATATGAAGTCCGATAGGCACCAATAGCAATCTTATATAAATCATGATAACCTTGCTCGTAGTAAGCAACCTGTAATACAGAGGGGTAGCGCCTACTGTTGTTTCCAGAAGCCTGCCCTCCGTAAAATCTAAAGCCGTAATCCTAAGATAAGTATATGCAGCCACTAAAATAAAAAATATCCATATTAAACTCGGCGCAGATTTTTGTGATTTTACCTTGCTCTCGCTAAAACAATATAAATAAAATAAAAGTACGAGAGGAAATATATAACTGGCCTCTTTTGTTAAAAGCGCCAATAAGAAAGCCAAAAAAGAACCCAGGTATAATAAAAACCTGTATCTTCCAAAATAGACGCCCTTATACAATACATACAGGACCGCTGTAATTAAAAGAAAAAACACATAAAGCAAATCAGCTCTTGCGGAAACATAATTAACTACCCCTGACAAAACCGCATGAGCGGAAAATAATAGCGCTGTTATAAGCGATATGTCTCTCTTCTTAGAAACAAGGTATATTAAAAAATATACCCCTATGGAATTAAGGATATGAATAAGGATATTTGTCAAATGATATCCAAAAGGATTCAGTTTCCATAAATGATAATCCAACATTAATGACAGGGATTGGAGAGGTCTGTAGGCATTACTATACGTACCGCTTGCTTCGAATAACTGAGTTGTGAATATATCTTTTATGCGAGCAGCGTCTTTGATGAGCGCATTATCTATAACCAGGCCCTTATCATCATAAACAAATTCGCCTCTTAATGAATTATGATGAGCAATAAAAACAACAGCGCATACCAATATCAACGCTACATAATGAGGTATAGCCCGTTCTGGCTTTAGTATCTTAGCTTTCTTTTGTTTCATTTTAGATTAGAGGAAGATCTCTGTAGCATGCTTCGAAGCTTACCCCCACGTGAACGTAGGGTTGGTGCGCGGGGTGGGACTCGAACCCACAAGGCCGAAGCCATGCGCCCCTCAAACGTAATCAATTTTGAGCATTGCGTAATTTTATAAATTTCTCGAAAGTATCTTTCTTGCGTTTTAGATATAAGTCCGTTTCTTTAGAATACATAAATCTATAAAATCTTAAACTATCTGCTATCCCGAAGTGAAGCTCATAAGCCCTTCCGCTATTCCATATCTTACCTTTTTTCAACTCTCCGTGTAAAATTAAACCTCTGTGTAATTCTTCAAGAAAACTTCTGCTCCCAGAACAAAATGTAATCCTAATTTGCCAAGTTTGTTTCCAGCGTTGTTCCTTCCAAATAGTCACTCCTCCGTCTCCATCAAAACAACCACGAATAAAATCAGCTAAATATTTAAAGGGGATCTCTGGAAATTTTAGACTTTTTGACTTTCTTGGAGTTAGGCCTAATTTTAATAAATCAAAGTATATAACCCTATTCCTGACTTGAAAACGTGCTCCACGTTTCTTCTTGCAAATTTTATGTTCTGACTTCATTGTTTGTTTAATTTTATTCAACAAATCTATTTCATTATTTGTAATATCAACACACGGAGTGGCATTTTTACGTTGAATCAGGCAACCGTCTGTAGCAATAAGACCTAAAATATAGGCCATATCTGGAGACCAATTTTTGAAAAAATTGCTATCTATGTTGAGTTTCATAATAAACCATGGTGCGCGGGACAGGAGTTGAACCTGCATAGGATTGCTCCCAACAGCCCCTCAAGCTGCCGTGTCTGCCATTCCACCACCCGCGCATATAGCTCTGCGCTAAACTGTGCAACATGCAACTATGCCTCTTAGCGCAAGCAAACCTATTATATAGAACATACTCCTAAATATCAAGCATAATTGGCTATTGTCGGTAACCGGTGAGTTATCA
>JBHPHU010000052.1:0-3075 GCA_042571405.1 Candidatus Omnitrophota bacterium
TTTACTATTCTGGCAGCGGTGAACCATTTATGCACCCGCATATCATGGAGATATTGGAATATACTAAAAATAAAAATTTAATATGTCACGTGAATACCAATTTTACTTTGCTGAACAAGGAGAGATTGGACTGCCTTATAAACTTAAGAGTTGATTTTCTTACTGTAAGTACATGGGCGGCGACGCCGCAGACCTATGCCGAAACCCACCCCAATCTGACAGAAGAGGATTTTTGTAAAATAAGAGAAAACCTTATCTATCTCAACACCCGCAAGAAAGACAGGCCATGTGTTAAGCTTTACAATGTTCTTTTTAATATGAATTACTTTGAGGTAGAGAAGATGGTGGAATTTGCCGCTGAGACTAAATCCGAATCCCTGGAGTTTACCTTGGTAGATACAATGCCCAATGCAACAGATATACTTGCCTTAAATAAAGAGCAGCTTGTGGAGCTGAAGCAGGCATTGACGAGGATTAAGTATACTCTGGATAAAAACAACAAGGTAAAAAATGCGGATATTTTGATCTTTCAATTTGACCAATTTCTTAGGAGGATCTACGTAGACGAGGATGTCCAGGAAGCAAGATATGACAGAAACACCATAGATAATATGCCTTGCTATATTGGGTGGCTTTTTGCAAGGATAATTCCGAATGGAGAGGTCCATTCCTGCCTGAAGGCGCACAGAATACCTACCGGGTCTTTATATTCAGATAGATTCCTGGAGATATGGGATTCTCCTAAACAAGTCCATTTTCGCAAAAAGACACTTGTCTGTAAAAAAGAAGACCCATTTTTTAGGTCTATAGGTAACGATGCCAACATAAAGGAAGCAGGATGCTATAAGAGCTGTGATGATATCGGAAGAAATACATGGATGCATGACAGGATAAAGATGCTGACAGGGTTAGAGAGGTTGGCGCTTAAAGGCGCGGCTAAGGCCATAAAGATCGCAAAAAAGATAAGACCGAAGAAGCAAGGACTTAAAGGGCGTTACGACGACCCTGTTATTGCCGGGGTTTTGCATGGCAGAAAGGCATTTTCAGGACCTGAGCAGGTGGTGATAGATCCTACGAATAGGTGTAATTTAAAATGCGCCTCATGCTGGCTGTACTCACCTTTGCTGGAAAAAGACAAGCCTTCCAGTGATTTGCTGAGCAGGGAATTATCCAAGGATGCGCTTGTAAGATTAATAGATGACCTGTCTTCTCTCGGCACAAAGCGTGTCCGTTTTACCGGTGGCGGCGAGCCGTTTATGCATAAGGATTTAATGGATGTCATTGAATATGCCCGGTCAAAAAAATTAATAGTTGCCGTAACTACTAATTTTGGCCTGGTTTCAAAAAAAGACATCAAGAGGCTGGTAGATCTGGGCCTGGAAGAATTATGCATAAGCATATGGGCTTCGAATGCCGAGATATATAAAAGAGTCCATCCCGGAGTTTCTCAGGCATATTTCGAAAAATTAAAGGATAATTTGAGCTACCTCAAGGAAGTAAAAAATGGAAAACAGCGCGTTACTTTTGCTAATGTTCTTATGAATTCGAATTTTAAAGATTTCGAAGATATGTATGATTTTGGCATCAGATATTCCGCAGATGCTATTTATTACACATTAGTGGATGTTCTTAAGGGGCAGACCGATAAATTCCTGTTGAATGAAGCGGACAGGCAGGCGCTGGCAGCTTCAGCGTTACATATAAAAGAGAAGAACAAGAAAGACAATATCCAGCTCGAGTTCTTTGATGGTTTTATTAGAAGATTGTCTAAATCTAAAGGAGATTTTGAGAAAGGCGAATACGATACATGTGATATTGATAGAATTCCCTGTTATGTCGGCTGGACATTTTCGAGGATTTTGGCTGACGGAAATATAGCTCCTTGCTGCAGAGGCGTCAAAAAGATAATCGGCAACATAAATACAGAATCTTTTAAGGAGGTCTGGCGTTCCGAGAAATACAGGGAATTCAGGTCAAAGGCAAAGTTTTTATCCAAGGCTAAGCCTTATTTTAGAGAGATAGGATGTACCAAGGAGTGTGACAATTTGATGCATAATCAAGAAATGCACAGGAGATTAAATAATGGGTAGAGGCAGAGAAGAGATATTAAGGAAGATCGAAGAACTTTCTCCCTGGGGACAAAAGATGCGCTTGATAGATGATATTTATACCCCGGGAGCCTTAGATACAGAGCATAGATGGGACTTTATAAAAAATTTCTATCCCAGGGAAATGGAAGGGTTGCGCGTTCTGGATCTGGGGTGCAATGCCGGTTTCTTCTCATTTAAAGCCGGAGAATTGGGATCTGATTATGTATTAGGAGTAGATTTCGAACATTATGTAAAACAGGCAAATTTTATAAAAGAAATTAAAAAAATAAGAAATGTAAACTTTAAAGTAGACTCACTTTACAGGTTAAATTATACTCATAAATTTGATTTAACCTTATGCTTGGGCGTGCTTTATCATTTAAAATACCCGTTTTTTGCCCTTAAAAAAATATCAGACTGCACCTCTACAATGCTTTTAATAGAAACCGAAGCCTTGGTATGCGAACAGGATACAGGCAAGATGAAATTTATAGAACACACGTATAAAAATGATGGGACTAATTGGTGGTTGTTCGGAGAGGAATGTTTGAGGGGCATGCTGCGAAGCGTTGGGTTTAAATTTGTGAAGACCTATTATTATCCTGACGCCCATTTTATATTCAATAAAGACTATCATGAAGGATCGACAGAGGAAGGTATAAAGAAAGCCAGAAGGATCGTAATGGTCGCTCTTAAGTCTTTAAATATGAATGAGATAGGAATGCTGCTTTCGGAAATACCGGAGATGGAAAATGAAATAGATCCTGAAGACGTGGCTAGCTTATGAAAGATAATTTAACAATAATACTCCCGGCGTTTAACGAACAAGGTCATATTGAGGAAGTTGTTCGAGACAGTATGCTTTTTGTGCGCAGGCATGTAAAAGAGTTTGAACTTATCGTAGTTGATGACGGAAGCATGGACAACACTTTGACGATACTTAACAAAATGAGATCGATCTATCCTGAATTAAAAGTTATTTCTC
>JBHPHU010000053.1:0-3059 GCA_042571405.1 Candidatus Omnitrophota bacterium
CAGTCCCTATGTAGCTTCCGGGCACATGAAAAGAAATAATCTTCGTAAAAAGTAAAATTGCCGCGCCTATAAGCAGCGCTAATATACATACTTCTCCGATGCAGCCACCATGATTTCCCAAAAAAAGATCCGCGTAGCTAAACATCCTCTCGCCTTCTTTGGCCAGAGGCGTTGCGGTTGAGACAGCATCCATTGCCCATCGAGGATTTTTCCATGTAGTCATATAAACCGGCCAGGAGATCTGCAAAAACACCCTTCCTACAAGAGCAGGATTAAATATATTATGTCCGAGTCCGCCAAATATCTGTTTTCCTATAACAATACTGACTATACCTCCTACCACAGGGATCCAGAACGGAGTCTCCGGCGGCAGATTATATGCCAAGAGTAATCCTGTTAGTAAAGCGCTCCCATCTAAGACAGCCTTTAGGTCCTTTTTTCTAAATTTCAAAAATATGGCCTCGCTGATAACACATGAGAGAATGGAAAAGGCCATTACCTTTAAACTGCACAGACCAAATATGTATATACCCGCAATACCGGCCGGTAAAAGTGACAATGTCACAATATACATTATCTTCTGTGTGTTCTGCCCTGAGTGGATATGCGGAGATGATGATACTGTAAGATTTTTATCTGGCATTTAATATCTCCAATCCCTTTGACTTTATTGAATCCACTACAGCCTTGCTGGATATGGTAGCGCCTGTTATAGCATCAATGTTTGAAATATCTATTGATTTTACGCTGCGCTCTTCAAACTGCTTTGTAAAATAAGGTGACAATTCTTTTTCATGAGCTTTTTCTTTTGAAAAGATACCTTTGATCGCCTTAACAATAGTTTTATCAGAAACTATCTCTACTATCTTTGCTCCCAGACCAGGTGTCTCGTTTTGATTTAATATAGCTACGCCTGTTATAGTGCCGTCTGTTTTGATGCCCACCATTGTCTCGATAACACTTGAATATCCATATTTTCTGGCAATAAATATATGCCCTCCAGCTTTGCCGCTTGAACCCTTATAAACCTTCCAGTATTCTTCACTAACAGCCTCTATTCTATCACCTACTGACTCAGGCATAACTTCTTTCAGGGCCCGCTCTCTCACTAATGCCTCCTGAGCTTCTATCCTTGGCTTTGTAAT
This sequence comes from Candidatus Omnitrophota bacterium, assembly GCA_042571405.1. Classification (GTDB taxonomy): domain Bacteria; phylum Omnitrophota; class Gorgyraeia; order Gorgyraeales; family Gorgyraeaceae; genus Gorgyraea. The sequence continues at coordinate 1,146 of JBHPHU010000053.1, forward strand.
CTGATACACCCCGGCTAAAATAGACGCTGCCACAAGGTTCACTGAAAACAAAACTATCACAAATCTTAGAACATTCTTCATATTTTTGTCTGTTCTTGACTACGTCCTTCGACAAGCTCAGGATAAGCTCGAACAATATTCTTCGAGCGAGCGGAGCGAGTCGAGAAGCGCATCTTATCTCTTTGTTTTAGACTTTGCCAATTTTATGAGCTGCACAAGTGGTATCTTTGATGGACAAACATAACCACACGCGCCGCATTCTATACAATCCTTGGGATCATACGAACTTGCTATATCAAATCTATTATTCTGCACGCCTATCCCGATCATGCACGGCATAAGACCAGCCGGACACCCATCAATACAACGACCACATCTTATACAGTCAAGCTCTGCGCCAGCTTCAAACTCTTTGCCCAAAACCAAAATCCCTGATGTGCCTTTTATTATAGGCACATCTACGCTGTATTGCGCGACTCCTGTCATGGGCCCGCCCATGACTATCTTATAAACATCCCCTTTTTCATTAAACCCGCAGAATTCCAGCAGATCCTTTATGGGTGTGCCGATTCTTGCTAAAATATTCTTTGGCTCTTTCAAGAAACTTCCGGCAACCGTAACAACTCTTTCATATAATGGTTTTCCAAAATATACTGCCTCGTAAACACTGAACACCGTTTGGACATTGCTAACTACGCATCCTATATCAAGCGGTAAACCGCCTGAAGGCACTTCGCGATTCAGAAGCACCTTAATAAGCTGCTTCTCTCCCCCTTGCGGGTATTGAGTCTTCAGCTTAACTATCCTTACCTTATCTCTTGCCTCTTGACCTCTATCACTAAAAAGCGCCGTCCCCAATACCTCTATTGCATCAAGCTTATTCTCTTCAATGCCGACTATAACATCCTTTACGCCCAGCACCTTTGCGATTATACCGATCCCCAGGAGTATTTCCTTAGGCCTCTCGAGCATCATGCGATGGTCACAGCTTAAAAACGGCTCGCACTCAGCGCCATTTATAATCAAGGTGTCTATCTTTTTTCCAGGAGGTGGGCTTAGCTTTACATGAGTAGGAAACGCGGCTCCGCCAAGGCCTACGATTCCAGCCTCCTTAACTATATCTATAATCTCTTTGCCGGACAGATGAGAAATATCTCTTAGCGCACCAGGAAATGCCTTTGTATCCTGGCCATCAGATTCTATAGAAATGCCTGTTCTATTATCTACAGTAACTACCTTCCCGGAAATACTTGAATGAAGATTAGCAGAGATAAAACCTTTTGAACGGCCAATAAGCGTGCCTGCTTGCACAAAATCCCCTGCCTTTACTAGAGGCTCTGAAGGCGCGCCTGTATGCTGAGACAGAGGGACAATCACCTGTTTGGGCAGGGGAGCCCTCTCTATTTTCTTGCAACGCGTTAATTCTTTAAACTCTAAAGGGTGGATAAAATTCATTTTTGACATGACTTATATTATTATACAGAAAAGTGCGCTACTTGACAACTCTTTTACATTAGGGCATACTTGAATAAAGAGGTGATATAGCATGAGCAAGGGAGATTTTGGACACTGCTGCACAGATTGCCAAATCTACTGGACATGTGAAACCAAGTGGTACAGGGGTGAACGCCACGAGGAGAATATCTGCTGCAATATCTGTAACTACTGTAAAGAATGTCAGTTAATATGGAAAGAGAAGCAAAAAAAGAAACGAAAATAGACTTATTTTTCGCCAACCCTATAAAAGAAAAGATTATTCCTGTCCCCGCAAGTATTAGTCCTTTATCCACCCATTCTGCTATCATTGAAGTCAAAAGCATGAATACCAAAAATCCTACATGCATTATTACATCGAGCGAACTAAAGATCCTGCCTCTCATATCATCCTTCATTACCTCATGAAGCAAAGTATTT
>JBHPHU010000054.1:0-2974 GCA_042571405.1 Candidatus Omnitrophota bacterium
ATTCAGAATAAGCAAAATCCTGATAAGAAATTTACTTTGTCTGACAAAGATAAGAAGGAGTTAGAAGAAAATGCTGAGAAGCAGGCATTGCGACAAGTGAAAGCATTTTTTATATTAGATAAGATCGCGCAGGCAGAAAAGATACATCTGAAGCAGGAAGACATAGATAAGCGGATTGAGGAAATGGCTGCTCAGTACAAAAAATCAAAAGAAGAGATCCAAAGTCATTTAGAAAAGAATCACATGCTGGACGAGATGGCAGTGAATATGCGTAACGCAAAGGTGATGCAATTCCTGCTAAAAGAGGCGAAAATCGCCTGAGAGGAGAAAGACATGTCAACTCTAGTACCTATGGTAGTCGAGCAGTCTAATCGAGGCGAGAGGGCGTATGATATCTACTCAAGGCTTTTAAAAGACAGGATTATTTTTATAGGTGACGCGATAAATGATATGGTTGCAAATCTAGTAATCGCGCAGTTACTTTTCCTGCAGCAAGAGGATGCTGATAGAGATATTAGTATTTACATCAATAGCCCGGGTGGTGTCGTAACCGCAGGTCTTGCGATCTACGATACAATGCAGTTTGTGAAGCCGGATATCTCTACGTATTGCATGGGGCAGGCAACCAGTATGGGCGCAGTGCTCCTGGCAGCAGGCACAGAAGGTAAGCGCATAGCCTTGCCTAATTCTCGCGTGATGATACATCAGCCCTGGGGCGGCGTGCAAGGCCAGGCATCAGACATAAGCATACAGGCAAAGCAGATCCTTAAGATGCGCGACAAGATCAATGAGATACTCGTGAAACATACAGGTCAGAAGCTGGACAAGATCCAGAAAGATACAGACAGGGATTATTTCATGTCAGCTAAAGAAGCTCAGGAATATGGTATTATCGACGAAGTAATGGACAGCGGCAAGAAGAAAAAGAAGAAATAGGGTGAGTTGTGGGTTGTGAGTCGAGTTATGGGTTGTGGGTTGTGAGTGTGACACACAACCCATCCTCACAACCCGACCCACAACTCACAACACATCCACATAACCCACAACAGGAGATATTATGACTAAAAACTATCTACTCACACCAGGTCCTACGCCAGTGCCAGATGAGGCGCTTAGTGCAATGGCTAGGCCTATAATACATCACAGAACGCCTCAGTTTCAGGCTATATTAAAGGAAACAGAGGAAGGCTTGCAGTATGTGTTCGAGACAAAAGGTAAAGTTCTTATGTTTGCTTCGAGCGGCACAGGCGCAATGGAAGGCGCAGTGGTGAGCTTGCTTTCTCCGGGAGACAAGGCAGTAGTTGTGCGAGGCGGAAAATTTGGAGAGAGATGGAGTGAGCTATGCGCCGCTTATGGTATAGAGTTTGTTCCAATAGATGTTGAATGGGGGAAAGCAGTTGATCCCCAGGAGATAAAAAAGATTCTCGAAGCTGAAGGCTCGAAGGTGAAGGCTGTATACGTCACGCTTTGCGAGACCTCTACGGGTGTGACCACTGATATAAAGGCGATAGCCGAGGTCACCAAAAACACACAGGCTGTTTTGGTTGTGGATGCAATAAGCGCGCTTGGCGCAGTTACGCTAAAGACTGACGAGTGGGGAATTGATGTTGTGATAGCTGGTTCACAAAAGGGTTTGATGATTCCGCCGGGACTGGCATTTGTGAGTCTGAGCGAAAAGGCGCTTGTCTTAGTTGAAAAATCAACGCTTCCAAAATACTACTTCAATTTTAAGACATACAAGAAATCCATAGACAAAAACGATACGCCATACACGCCTGCGGTAAATCTTATAATAGGTTTGAACGAGGCATTGAAACTGATAAAAAAAGATGGGCTTGAAAATGTAGTAGCTCGTCACAAAAAACATGCTCAGGCTGTGCGTGCCGCAATGAAGGCGCTGGGTCTTGAACTTTTTGCGCCAGACACGTATTCGGATGCAGTCACTTCAGTCAAGGCCCCAGAGGGCGTTGACAGCGCGAAACTTGTAAAAACTATGCGTGACAAATACGGTGTAGGTATTGCAGGAGGCCAGGCGCAGCTAAAAGGCAAGATCTTTCGCATTGCCACAATGGGCTATATAGCCGCGGATGATCTAAAGGTATGTATCCAGACTCTGGAGACAGTGCTTACAGAAATGGGATATAAGTTTGAGAAAGGTATTGGAGAGAAAGCACTAGAAGAAGGATTAAAATAAAATCCGAAATCCGAAATCCGAAGCTCGAAACAAATTCGAAATTCAAAATTAGAATGTTCTAAACAATGTGTTTTGGATTTAGGATTTATGATTTGTTTCGGATTTCGATATTCGAATTTCGGATTTAAAGAAGGAGATTTACATGTATAAGATATTAATTAGCGATTCACTGGCCCAGGAAGGCATTGATATACTTGAGAAGGTAAAGGAGTTTAAGGTGGATGTGAAGCTGAAACTCCCGCCAGATGAGCTTAAAAAAATCATAAAGGACTACGACGCGCTTTTGATACGCAGCGGCACAAAGGCCACAAAAGATGTGATCGAAGCAGCCACTAAATTAAAGGTAATAGGACGCGCAGGTGTTGGGCTTGATAATGTGGATCTTGCAGCTGCTTCGAAGCGCGGCATTATTGTCATGAATACGCCCGGCGGCAATACTATCTCTACCGCAGAGCACGCAATGTCCTTGATACTCGCTCTTTCTCGCAATATACCTCAGGCAGACGCATCTACAAAAAAAGGTCAATGGGAGCGAAAGAAGTTCATGGGTGTTGAGCTCTATAATAAAGTCCTTGGGATCATAGGACTTGGCAGGATAGGCGCTGAGGTTGCCAAACGCGCGGCTTCATTCGGCATGAAGGTGATAGCGTATGACCCGTTTTTGTCGTTAGACAAAGCAAAAGCCGCAGGCGTTGAATCAGTTGAATTAAAGGAGGTATTTAAGAGAGCCGACTATATTACCGCTCATACGCCTTTGACAGAAGAGACAAAACATATTAT
>JBHPHU010000055.1:0-2928 GCA_042571405.1 Candidatus Omnitrophota bacterium
GTGTTTATTAATATTTCTTAATGTGACCTTTCTCTTTTTAAAATAACCATCAAATTGTTCTATTAAACCATTATCTTTTATATGAAAGACTATCCCGGAAATGATCTTTTTCCAATCCTTAACTTCACGCTGTCTCAAACCTATCTTTTTTGTAAGGCGATTCAGTTCATTCGGATACAACCTCTTCATCTTCTGGCACATACCGTAGGCAATAAGCAAATTAAAACGGGCCATCCAATTCGTATATACATTATTGTTTACATCTTCATGAAATTCATCAGGCCCGATAACGTGTTTTATCTCATATTTATTCTGTCTTGAGTCATAACTAACTCTCGATGCCCAGAACCTTGCTGTTTCAAAGATCATCTCAAACCCGTACTTCAGCATAAATCTTTCGTCATTCGTAGCTGTATAATACTGATAAACGGCATATGCGATATCCGCTGTAATGTGATGCTCCATCTCATGGGTGCGGATCTGTATAATGCTTCCATCAAAATTCCTGGCCCATGCAGGCGTAACCTCTTCTCCTGTGTCAGCTGATTCCCACGGAAACATCGCGCCTTTATACCCCAAACTCTCCGCTATCTTTTTTGCAATATGTAACCTATTATATCTATAAAGAAGCATATTCCGCGCTACCTTGGGCCTATTATATATAAAAAATGGGAGGATAAACGTCTCCGCGTCCCAGAAAATATGCCCTCGGTATCCTTCTCCTGTCAATGTCTTCGCGCCTATGCTTGTTTCCCCGCTACCCTCTCTTCCTACTATCAATAAATGATAGATATTAAAACGGAGCGCTCTTTCAATATCTGGCGCGCCTTTTATCTTTATATCACTAACACTCCACAGTTTTTCCCATGAAGAAATATGTTCCCTGAGTATTTTATCAAAACTCAAATTAACACTCTTTTTAAGAAAACCTTTAACAGCTCTTTTTATTTCATGCGATTTTCTATCTTCGCTTGCAAACATAGAAAATATGGTAGTTATGCATACTGTTTGATTCTTTCTCAATTTTACCTGAGTTGTTACGTCTTTAGCAAAACGTCTGGATCCATTTTTTTCTATGATCAAGCTCTTCCCATAAGCAACAAGGATGTCCTTTTCCAGTGTCCGGACCGCAAGATACTCGCCTTTATCAAATCGGGAAACATCCTCTATCCTGAAATGTTTTTTGTTTCCCTCTGTAAGAAATCCAACATTTGTTACAGATAGGCTCAGGAGATTTTGAACCGTAAGATTTACTGCTTGGTCGAGAGGGGTTATATAAACCTGCATCGCAATAACGTGTTTATTATGCATGCTTATAAATCTCAAGGACTGGTAATCAAATCTTTTCCCGTGGCTATTTCGATACACGGTATGTCTGGTTAAAAGGCCGTAATGCATATCCAGCGTCCTCTCATGTTCCAGGATATCCATAGTGCCTGCTCCAAGCCGCTCTCCATTCGCAGTTATCTTTAAATTAATAGGATTTGGAAAATTCACAAGCTCTGTTACCTGCGCGCCTGTCTTATCGTATATACCAGCTATATAGGTCCCTGGCCTGGCATCAAATGGAACCTCTTCCATTATACCGCGACTCCCGATAAATCCATTCCCAAGGGAAAACCGACTCTCCCTTGAAGATTGCAGAGATCTATCCCACTTGTCTTCTTTGATAAGCCAAGTCTCATCAGATCTGTATTTAGCAAAAAAATCTTTCAAAATAGCACCTCTATCTTTTTTAGATCCACCTCTCCCAGATCGCTCACCACTAAATCTGCTTTGTTTAAACGATCTGGTTTAGCGTATCTATCAATGCCGACGCACTTCATGCCTGCCCTCTTTGCTGCCTCAACACCTAAAACAGCATCCTCAAAAACAACACACTCTTCAGGCTTGATAGACAGTTTCTCCGCAGCCATAAGAAACACCTGAGGATCTGGTTTGCCCTTTGTAGTATCATTGCCTGTAATAATTACATCGAACAAATCCACTAAACCAACTTTCTTAAGTATAGGCAAACAATTCTTACTTGAGGAGATCACAGCTATCTTTAAGTTCTTCTCTTTAAAATCTTTTATTAAATCTATGGTGGTATTGTAAACTGCTATCTTTTCGCTTTCAAGATATTCCAAAAAATAGCCTTGTTTTTTATCGCCTGCCTTTTTCAATTCATCTTCGCTCAAATCTTTCAATATCGCCCTTGCCCCGTCAGTCCTGGGAATACCATCCACTTTCTCCTTGTAATCCTCAAAGGTAAAATCTTTTCCATATTCCTTGAACATCTTCTGCCATGCCTTAAAATGTTGAGAAACCGTATTTACTATGACGCCATCTAGATCAAAAATACTAGCCTTAAAATCCATTCTTGCCTCCTTATCTCTCCTCACCCCGTTCCAAATTCTAATCAACAATCAACTAATTATTTGTAACTAACTGCGATCAATACTGACAAACTTTTTGACAATCTATAAGAATTTGGAACGGGGCGCGCCCAAATGACCGATAATTCCCACAGAACGCAGGACTATAATATCTGCCTTACGCAGCGCTTCTTGTTCAGAAAAACGATAGTCCATATCCATTAATTCCAAAAATTCAGCTGTATAACCTTTCAAAATACCAGCATGCTCAACTATCTTTTCTCCTCTGGATAGCTGCAATATAACCTTTTTGCCCATATGTTTCTCCAACAAAGGCTCAAATGATGTATTCAATGAAGAAAATACCCCTGCCTGCATCTGGGAAACATACTTATCCTGGCTGGACAAGACCCTACCCATGCCACTCATCTGCTTTACCCTTCCCATCAATAGATTCACCACTTCCATGACTGAATCTCTTACTGTGGCAAAGAAATTTCTTATCTTCCTTTTTATTATCATCAAGCCCTTAGGTTGATGATAAATTCTATTTAAAAAACGAGTGCGCTTG
>JBHPHU010000056.1:0-2875 GCA_042571405.1 Candidatus Omnitrophota bacterium
ACTACCCATGTTAACCGGTTACTATTGTCGTCCTCGCATCTTTTGATATAAGAAGTATCTCTGGAGGGCAAATAGTTTAAAATATTTTATATTATTGTTTTAAATAATGGGATTTTAAGAATATAATCTATAGAGCTGTTTTTTGATGTTTTCATCTGATAAATATTCGTCAAACGTTATATTGGGGCGGTCTATAAAACCCTTGGGCGTAATCTCAATAATGCGATTAGCTACAGTTTGAATCAGCTGATGGTCATGCGAAGTAAATAAAATAGCTCCGCTAAACTTCTCTAGGCCCTTATTTAAGGCCTCTATTGATTCTAAGTCCAAATGATTGGTCGGGTGGTCCAGGATTAGCGTATTAGGCTGGGTCAGCATCATGCGAGACAGCATGCACCTGACCCGTTCGCCTCCGGATAAGACTCTAACCTGTTTAAAAGATTCATCGCCTGAAAAAAGCATACGTCCCAAATATCCGCGTATAAAGATCTCGCCAGTATTATCCGAATACTGGCGAAGCCAATCGATAAGATTGCCATCTACATCAAAATATTTAGTATTATCCTTAGGGTAATAAGCATATTTTATCGAAGCACCCCATTTAAAATTACCGCCGTCAGACTGCATCTCTCCAACCAGCACCTGAAATAGAGTCGTCTTAATAATATTGTTGGCCCCGACAAAAGCTATTTTATCGCCTTTCTCAACAGTAATAGTAAAATTCTTGAACAAAATATTTCCATTAAACGACTTGGATAGATGATCGATTTTCAAGACATTGTTTCCAGCCTCACGCGCCTGTTCAAAGTTTATATACGGGCTCTTCCTGGAAGAAGGCTTGATATCTTCAAGAGTAAGTTTTTCCAAAGTCTTTTTGCGGCTGGTTGCCTGCCTGGCTTTAGAAGCATTAGCGCTAAAACGGGCGATAAAATTTTTCAACTCTTCTCTTTTCTTCTCTACTTTTTTATTAGTTTCGATGCGCTGTCTTAAAATCAACTGGCTGGATTCTAACCAGAAACTAAAATTACCGGGATACAGCTGAATACTGCCATAATCAATATCCGCGATATGCGTACAAACTTTATCTAGAAAATGGCGGTCATGAGAAACCACAATAGCGATATTTTCAAAATTACATAAAAATTCTTCAAGCCATTTACAATTTTCGATATCCAGATGGTTAGTGGGCTCGTCGAGCAATAAGATGTCAGGGTTACCGAACAATGCCTGGGCCAAGAGAATGCGCACCTTCTGCCCCTCTTCAAGCTGCTTCATCTCAACCCCATGGAATTCTTCTGAAACGCCCAGATTGCTCAATAATTTGGCCGCGTCAGCTTCAGCGTTCCACCCATCCAACCCAGCAAACTCCACCTCAAGTTCAGAGAGATGCATCCCATCTTTATCAGAAAAGTTCTTTTTAGCGCAAAGTCTGTCTTTTTCCATCATAACATCGTAGAGCCTTCTATGCCCCATAATAACAGTGGTCAAAGCCGTGTACTTATCAAAAGCAAACTGATCCTGTTTTAAGACTGCGATACGCTTATTGGGAGATACTACAACTTCTCCCGCGGTAGAATCGACTTCTCCGGAAAGAATTTTTAAAAACGTGGATTTTCCTGAACCATTAGCCCCTATCAACCCGTAACAATTCCCGGGAGAAAAGACTATATTTACATTAGAAAAAAGTTTACGCGCGCCATAGCGCAACGATATCCCATTAGATGAAATCATGTTTTAAAATCCTTAAATATTGACGGATAAAAAAAGACCCTGTTTTTAAGCAGGGCCTGTATATCACCCATTCCTATTAAATTTAGTATATCTTATCAAACACTGCTCGCATTTGCAAGAAGAAAATCATAATCAAAAATGCAGCTATTAGTCCTTGCCTATAATAGCCATAGCAACTTTTATACCATCCGCGCCGCTTGATATTATCCCTCCGGAATAACCACTGCCCTCTCCTGCTACATAAAGATTTTCAAAACCAGCACAGAGATAATTCTCTTCCCGTAGAGCCTGAATAGGAGATGAACTCTTGCTATCAAGCCCCATAATAGTGCCTGTCTCAAATCCTTTTATTTTTCTACTAAAATCCTTAAGCCCTTCCCTGATCGAATCACTCACTTCAGACGGCAATAAATCCCATAAAGCCGCTGACTTTAGTCCCAAAGGATAGCTCGATTCAACAATGCCTGACCTCTCTTTTCTGTTAATAAAGTCCTTAATACTGCAGAATGGAGACTTAAAACCATCCGAGTATTCATAAAATCTTCCCTCAAGTCTTTCCAGCCAGTCAAGAGCTTCCAAAGGTAACGTCTGCCTACCATTTAGCTTATCCAGATTGATTCCTGCTACACAAGCTGCATTTGCAAATTTTCCATCTCTACTATACAAACTCATCCCATTTACAATATTCGCGTTCTTATATGCAGAAGCAGGAACAATGCTTCCTCCGGGACACATGCAAAATGTATAGACCGGAAAATTACCATTTCCCTTTGATGTAAGACGATATTCGGCAGCCTTAACTCCTGGTAAATTTTTTTGCCCCCATTGCGCGGTATTAATGATCTCTTGAAGATGCTCCACCCTGCATCCTATAGCAAAATTTTTTGTGCGGAACTTTGCTTTTCTTTTGATTAACATTCGATATGTCTCGTAAGCAGAATGACCTGGTGCAATAATAAACTCATCTGCTTCGATTTTGCCTGAAGTTGTTATCGCCTCTTGTACTGTTTGATTTTCAATTTTTAAATCTTCCAGCAACGTTTCAAAAAGTATTCTTCCGCCGATATTCAAGAAGTCCTCTCTTAATCTTGTGATAATATTACTAAGCTTATCACTGCCAAGATGAGGGTGCGCCATGTATTCT
>JBHPHU010000057.1:0-2787 GCA_042571405.1 Candidatus Omnitrophota bacterium
AAAGATTCTGTAAGAAGAATTACAAGGCTCGATATCAAGAGTAAATCACCTTTAATAGAAATATATATCCAGGCAAACGGTTTTCTCTATAACATGGTTCGCAATATCGTGGGCACATTGATAGATGTGGGTCGAGGAAAAATAAAACCAGAAGCAGTAAAAGAAATTTTAGCTAAGAAAAATCGCGCATTGGCTGGCCAGACTGCCCCTGCAAAGGGGCTGTGTCTAGTCAAGGTGATTTACTAAGACTTTTCGTTCTCGACTCGGCGCCCTACGGCGCCTCGCTCGAACAATATTCTTCGAGCGAGCAGAGCGAGCCCCGTTCCAAATATTCTTCGAGCCTGTCGAGAAGATATTTGGAACGGGGCGAGTCGAGAAGGAGGTGTAATAATATGAGCTATAAAGTCGCTTTAGACAAGTCCTGGGAAGCGCTTCAGGAATCAGGGAAGAAGAGCGTAAGATTCTTGAATGACGAATACGAGGTAGATTTTTCTAAAAAATCAGTTCTTTCATTGTCCTGCAATGTTGAGGCAAAGGAATATTATAAAATTCTAATTCTCCATTATCTTGCGAATGAACACAAGGTTTCAAGCATTGAAAATGACAAGTGGATCTCATTCAAAGAACTAGAAGGCGGCAAAGAGTATTTTTCAGCATTTCGCAAAAGGGCTATAGAGCCGATCCTGAAAAAACATGGAGATACTTCCAAAGATATATCTATTCAAATTTTCCCTAAGATAAAAGTTCAGGTTAAAGTATGGGCAAAGGACGAGGAATTTGACGCTGATTGCAATATGCTGTTTAATGAGAGCATTAAAGAGATCCTTCCAACAGAAGACGCGGCTGTTCTTGGCGGCATAGCAGCCTCACGGATATAATGAAGAGCATTATTTATATAATAATTGGGGCAGCTTTTATACTGGGGTATATTCGTTATTTTGAATACAAGTCTCTTTATTTTCCCATGAAGGAAATAGAGATAGATCCGAGCGCTGTTGGGCTTAATTATGAAGACGTATATTTTGAGACAGAGGACGGCGTTAAGATCAATGCCTGGTTTGTGCCAGCAGGGGATTCAGAATATACACTTTTGTTTTCTCATGGCAATGGCGGCAACATAAGTCACAGGGTAGAGAAGATTTTATTTTTAAATGGATTAGGACTTAATGTTTTTATCTTTGATTATAGGGGATATGGGAAAAGCAGCGGCAGACCCCGTACCAGTCGCTTTGCTCCGGTACGGGGCAGGCCGTCTGAAAAGGGATTTTATAAAGACATAGAAGCAGCATATAATTATTTAGTGACTGAGAAAAATATCCCGCCAGAACGCATAATACCTTATGGCGAGTCCTTAGGCGGCCCAGTAGCGCTTGACCTTGCTAGCAAAAAAAAGGTCAGGGCATTGATTACAGAATCTACGTTTACCTCTACAGTAGATATGGCAAGAGCACTTTATCCTGTATTTCCAGCCTTTCTCATGTCAGAGAAATTCGATTCACTGAATAAGATAAAAGACATAAAAGTGCCAAAGCTAATAATCCACAGTAAAAACGACGACATTGTACCATTTAGCCTATCTCTAAAACTCTTCAACGCCGCACCAGAACCTAAACATCATACAATCCTAATGGGCAGCCACAACAGTGCTTACGTGGATTCAAAGGATGTGTATTTATCAGGAATTCGTGAATTTTTGAGAGATTTATGAAATCCAAAGTTTACTACGAAGTTGATTCGCACAATAGGCTTGTTGTCAAGAGCCCGCAGGGGAAGTCTAATGTAAAAAAGTTTCGTAAGGTTATTGATGGTCGGTTTAAGACAGATGGAAAAAATAAGCTATACTATGAAGTCTTTAAATCTTCCAAGTCCGATACCCCTCAAAAGATAAAATTTTCCGGAAAATATTCTTTGGATAAAAAGCATAATCTTGTTTATACGTTAGATAAGTGGAGCAATCAGTGCGAAGGTAATCGAATCAGGTTAAAGACGAAACTTATGGATGCAGGGAAGAATGAGCTTATGTTTTTGGTCCAGTCACGGGATCCTTCTAAAGGAAAGAGGCGCATTTATACGATGAAACTCAGCGGCGCGTGGCAGGCGGATAGAAATAATAGGCTTTGTTTTGGAATAGATAAGAGCAAAGGTAGTCTGATTTTGTCAAATGCATGGCAGATAAATAAGAATAACGAAATAGTCTATAAATATGGCAGGCAACCAGAGGTTGTTGTCTTAAAAGGCAAATGGGAAATAAAGGATAAGTATAGACTTGGATATGTTTTAGATAAGAGGCTTGATTCTGGATTCGATTTTAGGACTTCCATTGGCCAGGTAGTGCCCAGACGCAAAAAAATTTATGCGAGATTTAATGTTGCTATAGAACTTTCAAAAAGAAAAAAGGTAACAAGAAAAATTATTTTTACAGGCAAGTTTAAATTAAACAAAACCAAAGACCTTATCCTGGAATTTTCACCTCGCAAGAAAGTAGCATTAAAGTTTACGAAGAACATGCTCAATCGAAAAGGTTTTGCTTATCTCGAATCTTTCCTTAAGGACAAGGAAAAGTACATAGGTGGCGGTTTAGCTTTAAGGTGGTAATTGTAGAGGGTAAAATTTAGTGTAACTGAACCAGCTCTTTTGGTATAATAAAATCTATGAATAATATTGAACCGGTCTATACTTTGACTGAGAATTTTTTTAGAGCAGTTGAGCGGTTTCAGGATAAGATTGTCATAGAGACGAGGACTACTGATGGAATAAAAATCCTGACTTATAAAGAGCTGCAAAGTA
>JBHPHU010000058.1:0-2587 GCA_042571405.1 Candidatus Omnitrophota bacterium
ATTCCCACAGGATAAAATAGTGATCCATCACGCGACAGGCGCGCTGGGCTATGGCCTGGAATACACTTATTCAATAATGGAGAGAACAAGGCTCGCGGGCTTATCAGGCGACAAGATGCTTTCAATGCCCCTGATAAATTTCGTAGGACATGAAGTCTGGCGCACAAAAGAGGCAAAAACCGGAGACGAAGCCGCGAAAGACTGGGGGCAGGCAAAAGACAGAGGCGCATTGCTTGAGACAGCAACCGCGATCGCGTATTTAAACGCAGGCGCGGATATCCTTGTAATGAATCACCCAAAAGCAGTAGAGGAGACTAGGAAGATAATTAAAGAGATTATGTTGTGAGGATTGGGGTTGGTTGTGTGTTGTGAGTCGGGTTGTGGGGATGGGTTATGGGTTTTAACCCCACTACTCACAACCCACAACTCGACCCACAACTCATAACACATTCTCACAGCACACAACAAACATTTAATCCTAAGGAGAAAGTATGTTCATAATCGGTGAACGGATCAACGGGATGTTTAAGGATGTAGCGCGGGCAATACAGAAAAAAGAAAAATCAATAATAGAGGAACTCGCGAAAAAACAAGTATCAGCCGGCGCGAGCGCGCTTGATGTAAATGTCGGCCCATCGTCAGATAATCCGAAAGAGGCAATGGAGTGGCTTGTAAAGACTATTACCGGAGTCAGCGATGCTCCGCTCGCGATCGACACGACAAAGATAGACGTAATGGAAGCCGGCTTGTCAGCATGCAAATCAAAGGCCATAATAAATTCCGTAAATGCCAATCAGGATAAAATGGACTCACTGTTTGGTCTTGCGAAAAAATACAACGCATCAGTCATAGGCTTGACCATGGACAAGGCCGGCATACCAAAGGATGCTGAAGGCAGACTCGAACTCGGCATGAAGATCGTGGCATCTGCTATGGAGCATGGCATTAACCTGTCAGAGCTATACCTTGACGCTGTGATACTGCCGGTAAATGTCGCGCAGGTACACGCGAAAGAGGTATTAAGGACCATACGCGACTCAAAGATGCTCGCTGACCCCGCGCCAAAGACCATACTCGGACTCTCCAATGTTTCACAAGGCGCGCCTTCTCGATGTAAAAGTATTATCAACAGGACATTTCTGGCAATGGCAATAGCCAGCGGTCTTGACGCGGCAATCATGGACGCCACAGACAAAGAACTCATGGATGCGGCAATAACAGCAGAGCTGTTGATGGAAAAACAACTCTACTGCGATTCGTTCCTGGACGCGTACAGAAAAAGATAAACTCTGGTCAACTTCGCAAGTTATCCATTGGGTAACTTGCGAAGTTGACCAACTGTGAGGCTATATGAGCGTTGTTACAAAGAAGATAAAACTCAGCACAAAAGGCGATACAGATATTATTGACATAACTGCTCAGGTAACCAGCGCTCTGTCTAAGTCCAAATTAAGCTCTGGCATGGCAACTGTATTTGTTTCTGGCTCAACAGGCGGGCTTACGACAGTTGAATATGAACCGGGACTAGTGCAGGACCTTAAGGATTATTTTGAAAAAATAGCGCCAAAGTCAGGCCACTACGAACACAATGTAAGATGGCATGATGGGAATGGCTATGCGCACGTAAGGGCATCGTTTCTCGGCCCCAGCGTTTCAGTTCCTTTTGTCGAAGGCAAATTGCAGCTGGGTACTTGGCAGCAGATAATATTCATAGATTTTGACAACAGACCGCGTTCACGTGAGTTGATTATGCAAATAATCGGAAACTGAGTTAGAAAAGGAGGGGAGGAGGCGAAACCTCCGCACTGTGAGCTACGGAGGTTTCGCCTCCTCCTTATGTGGTAACATGAAACCCGTATTGCAGGTAGCATTAGACTTTGTTAATCTTTCCCGCGCCATGAAGTGCGCTGAAGAAGCTGTAGCTGGCGGCGTGGATTGGATAGAGGCAGGTACGCCGCTTATAAAAAGCGAAGGCTTAAATGCCGTTCGCAAACTACGCGAGAAGTTTCCAAAAAAGACTATCGTAGCGGACATGAAAATAATGGATGCGGGCCGCACAGAGGTAGAGATAGCCGCAAAAGCAGGAGCGGATGTGGTATGCGTGCTCGGCGCTGCCAGTGACTCGACCATAAAAGAATGCGTTGAGGCAGCGCATAATTATGGCGCGAAGATACAGGTAGATCTGATCTCAATAAAAGAGCCTGAAAAAAGGGCAAAAGAAATAGAGGCGCTCGGCGTAGACTACATTGGGATACATTGCGCCATTGATGACCAGATGACCGCAAAAAACCCATTTAGCCAGCTAAAAAAGATTTCGAGAAAAACAAAAGTAACTATTGCTGTAGCGGGTGGCATAAATTCTGAAACAGCCCCTGACGCTATTTCCTCAGGAGCGAGTATAATAATAGTCGGCGGCGCTATAAATAAATCTAAGGATGCCAGAAAAGCCACAGCTTGCATAAAACAATCCATGCGGACTATGAAGAAAGTAAAAACAGAGCTCTTCAAGCGAGTCTCTGAAAAAGACATAGAGCGGGTCCTGGGTATGGTTTCAACCGCTAATATTTCAGACGCGATGCATCGAACA
>JBHPHU010000059.1:0-2523 GCA_042571405.1 Candidatus Omnitrophota bacterium
ATGCTTTCTTCAACGCGGGAGTTCGATGTGCTGGATGAAGAGGGCAAGCACGCGCCAAGAAAGACGCCCAGGCCCAAACCGTCTGACATAAACAAACTTGTAAGAGAAAAACAGGATGTCCTGGTGCAGGTAGGAAAAGAGCCGATAGGGAACAAGGGCCCGCGGCTTACTACGCACATAGGCATACCTGGGAGGTTTGTTGTGCTTATGCCTTTTGATCATCATATGGGTGTTTCAAAAAAGGTCACTGACAGGCTAGAGCGCCAGAGATTACATAAGATTCTGAAAAAGATCGCGCCTATATATAAGATGGGCCTGATTGTAAGGACAGCGGGTATTGGTAAGAGCGAGAATGATTTCAGTCGAGAGGTGAAGTATTTAAGCGCGCTTTGGAAGAAGATAAAGCGCGACGCTACCAGAGTCAAGCCGCCTGGTCTTGTCCATGAAGAGCATGGCCTTACATTCAGGATTCTGCGCGACATCTTTAGTGAGGACATCAGCAGAGTTCTCGTTGACAATAAAGAGGAATATAATAAATTGCGGCATTTTGCGAACAATATTATGCCGAGCATGAAGAGAAAGCTCATGCTTTACAGGGAGAAGACCAGTCTTTTTGATTCACGAGGCATAGAGAAGGAAATAGAAAAACTTTACGGAAGGTGTCGATTAAATGCGGTGGATATCTTTTTATAGAGGAGACAGAAGGGCTTATTGCCATAGATGTAAATAGCGGTTCTTTTAGCAGAAGGAACATGGAGGACACTGCTTTTAAGGTTAATTCTGAGGCAGCAATAGAGATCGTCAGACAAATACGGCTGAGGGATATAGGCGGTATAGTAATAATAGATTTTATTGACATGATGAGAGACAGGCATCGTAGCGAAATATTCAATATACTGATCACATCTTTTAAGAGGGACAAGGCAAAGATTAAAGTGCTCAGGATGTCTGAGTTTGGTATAGTGCAGATTACCAGGCAGCGCATACGTAAAGGTGTCAGGCGAGTATCATATCAGAAGTGTCCGTATTGCAAGATATTAAAGCTGCCTGTATTGCTTCCGCCGGTTCCACAGGTATCAACTACTGTATCACTGCCGACATTTATCTTAACCGCCTTCTCGCGCATTACCATTGCAGCGCCAGTGATCTCATCTACTGTTTCGCCTTTTAATCTGAGCGCGGTAATAAAACTGGCTATCTGCGCGGCGCTCGCCTGTCCTGTCATTATCTCATCCATGCACACGATCATCTCCTCGCGTGTCAAGTTTACTCCATCTACTACTTTACCTATGGCTTGTTTTATCATGCTCATACCTCATACTGACCCTGTCCAACCTCGTAGGTTAACCTACGAGGTTGGACAGGGTATTTATGTATTTATAAAATTCTTCAACAGCTTCTTCCCTTCCTCAGTCAAAATCGACTCTGGATGAAACTGCACACCCCAGACAGGGAACCTTCTATGTTTCAAGGCCATGATCTCATTTTTTTTTGTGCTGGCGATTATCTGAAATATCTTGGGCAATGACTTTCTGTCCACTATTAAAGAATGATATCTTGTTGCCTCAAATGGGGTTGCAAGGCCTTTGAATATTCCGCGGCCATTATGATAAACCCTGGAGGTTTTGCCATGCATTAATCTTCTAGCGCGCACCACCTTGCCCCCAAAGACTTCTGCGATACACTGATGACCAAGGCACACGCCCAATATAGGCACCTTATTGCAAAATTCCTTTATAACAAGTTTTGAGATGCCTGCGTCACCCGGCCTGCCTGGACCAGGGGATATAACTATATGGCTCGGCTTTAAAGCGCGAATATCATCTAAAGAGATCTTATCGTTTCTATGGACGATCAATTTTTCGCCAAGCTCAGACAGATATTGCACGAGATTATAGGTAAAAGAATCATAATTGTCTATCATTAGGATCATAGTAAGCTCTGTTTTATAATTAGTTATGAGGATGGGGGTGCGTTATGAGTTGTGAGTCGAGTTATGGGGATGGGTTGTGGGTTTTACCTCACCCTCACAACTCACAACCCGACCCACAACACACCCTAACCCTCACAACATCATTCCAACCCTTCCTCAGCTATCTCAATGGCCTTAACCATGGCCCTTGCCTTATTGACTGTCTCCTGATATTCTCTTGACGGCACTGAATCAGCTACTATGCCAGCGCCCGACTGTATAAAGGCATTCTTTCCTTTTACGAGCATGGTCCTTATGTTGATGCATGTGTCCATGTTGCCATTGAAACTAAAATAACCTACTGCGCCTGCGTAAGGCCCACGCCTCGAGTTTTCTAACTCATCTATTATCTCCATTGCGCGTATCTTTGGCGCGCCACTAACAGTGCCTGCGGGAAACGCGGCCTTTAAGACATCGTATGCGTTCTTGCCTCTGGCAAGTTTTCCCACGCAATTGCTTACTATATGCATGACATGCGAATACTTTTCTACAAACATAAACTTTGACACCTTTACGCTGCCAGCCTTGCATACTCTGCCTATATCATTTCT
>JBHPHU010000060.1:0-2378 GCA_042571405.1 Candidatus Omnitrophota bacterium
CAAGTTCGCTGCTATTCTTTTCAAGAAAACCAATGCATTTCTCTATAACTGCGCTTTCATCTGAAATTATGCTAAGGATATCAGCAACAAAAGTATTTATCTGAGAAGTAGCAAATCCTGCTTGAACCAGGGCTGGCAACAATGCTTCTAAAGCAATATTAGCATGCTCTCCGCTAGCCTTTGCGACACCAATAACGATATCAATAGTCTCGGAAGGAGTACGTCCGGATTCAGAACAGGCTTTAACTGCAGGTAAAATATACTTTTCGTTAAACTCTCTTTCAGGAATAACCTTTATAACACCATTGATCAAAGCGGCTATATCGGAAGGAGTAAATTCGGCCCTAATCAGAGCTGTTATTAGACTGCTTACATTAAATACAGTATCGAGCTTTTTAATAACCTTGGAAACAAAAGTGACTATTTCAGAAGGTGTTCGTTTAGTTTCAAGTAAAGCCGGCAGAAATTTTTCCAATGCAACACCTGCATGTGTAATACTCCAAATGTCATTGTATATAAGACTTACCCTTGCGATACCAGTAATGATTTCAATCGCCTCGGAAGAAGTACGCCCAGCTTCAGAACAGTCTTTAAATGCCGCTGGCAGGGCTTTTAAAATAGAATTAACAGATGTTCGAGTAGTAACCTCTTTAATATCAGAGATAAAAGCGGTTGCCTGAGAAAAAGTAAGGCTTTCAGAAGAAGCGAATTCTATCTTAACAAGAGCTAACGTTGTTTTCCAGCGAATAAGAACTGTATTAAGTTCAGAGTTCTCATTCGCAAGTTCGCTAAGCATATTTGTGACATCAGCAGTTGAGATGGGAGCAGTAAGACCGAACCTTGATCCGTCGAATTCGTCACTGGCTATGTAAATTAAGACTGTCATTACGCCGGTTATTGTAGGCTCGTAATTTAGCGCCTCGACAAGAATATTAGCAAACCATGCTTTTCCGGTGGTATCTCCTGATGTGACATAGTTTATGCCTGCGCAGAATTCGCCCAAGAGGTTTCCGTTCTCTATAAGGGCTGCTGTCATGCCTTTTTTGCCGGCTTTTTTCAGGTCTTTTAGTATATGCTTTAAGACTCTTCCGCCCTGTTCTACGCGTGGAGGAGCTAAAGAAGTATGCTCAGCTATCCATGACTTAATGGTAGAGATAAAAGCCTTTGGATTTTCAATACCAAGAGTCTCTCCGCGATCTTCAACGCTTTGTTCGGAAGAATAGGATTCAAAAACGTTTATTGCTGTATTGAAGCATTCAAGGGCGGCGTCTGTTTCGCCCATTTCCGCGTATAGATTCCCGATTTCAAAATTAAGCTGTATTGTAACAGAAGTTTTTAAGGCTTTATAGTTTGACGCATCGCTTGAAGCAATAAACCATCTGTCAATCGACATGTGCCCATCAAGAATGGTTTTATAGTATTGCATAGCAAGTTTAGGATTAGTCTCTTTTAGTTTATTCGCGCGGTCGAAGCACCAGAGAGAAAAAGCCCATTCCCGACTAAATGTTCCTATTGCTCTCATGCCTAAAAGCTTAGTCATAGCGATCTTCAGTTCTCCTCTGCTGTTTGCTGCAGAATCCAGTTCTTCCGCGATACTGTTTAATGCATCATAGAATGTAGCGCCGTTCGATCCGGAATAGTTCGTTGTATACATAAGCTCGGCACGCACAAACTTGCTATACGCCTTAGGCCATGCGGACATTAACTGCTCGTGGGAACCGTCTAAAGAAAATCCAGCTATTGAAAAGATTGACTGCTGTTCCCATTGACTAAGGATCGTGTTAAGATCTGAATTCTCGCTTGCAAGCTCAGTAAGCGCATCTGTAACCTCAGCCTTGGATATGGGAGATGTAAGGCCAAAATCTGATCCATCGAATCCCTCTTCGGTTATGTATGTTAAGACTGCTATTACACCGGCTATAGTAGCCTCATCACCTGTTGCTACTGCTTTTTCAAGGATATTCGCAAACCATGATTTTCCAGAGGCGTTTCCTGAATTTACAGAGGTTATGCCTGAGCAGAACTCTCCTACGATAAGATCTGATATTGCCCCGACGTCTCCGGCTTCTTTCAGGGCTTCCAGTGCGCTTCCTACAAGCATTCCGCCTTGGTATACTGGGGGCGGGGCTAACTGACTAGAAGTTGATTCTTCGGGTACGAGTGTATTATCCCCTATCAGGATAAATAGTTCCTTATCAGATACCTTAGAGGCTACCTCCTCGCCAAAGTATTTCTTTATGTCTTCTTTTGTAATGGAATAAAAGACTGACAGGTCCTGTTCGAGGATTGTCTGACGCTGACCAACCCATAGATTTTCTCCGTAAATCTTGCTTGCATTTGTGATTTCACTATTCATTGATTCAAGAAGGCTGCCATAT